>JASHXX010000323.1 GCA_030043335.1 Xanthobacteraceae bacterium | reverse complement strand
TTCGAAATCTATTCCGACAGCATCGTCAACCAAACCCAGACATTTTCCGTCCTGGCTGGGGCGATCTGGCAGGCGAACGACAAACTCTCTTTCGATGCAGCGGCGCGCTATGCGCTGGTCAACGGCCGGCCGGTCGAGGAGTTGCGTATCGGCATGACTTTCGGCTTTCCGCTCAACCTCAGCCAACCGCGCGGCGTCGACAGCGCAAGCATCGCACAGCTCGGCCGTCATTGAGCCGCCGGTCTAGGCGTGAATGAGCGTGCCGGCGCCGAGCTCGGTGAACAATTCCAGCAGCACGGCGTGCGGCACCTTGCCGTCGAGGATGACGACGCCCTCGACGCCGCGCTCGAGCGCGTCGATGCAGGTCTCGACTTTCGGGATCATGCCGCCGGAGATGGTGCCGTCGGCGATCAGCCGCCGCGCGTCGTCGGCGGAGAGCTGCTTGATCAGCGTCTTCGACTTGTCGAGCACGCCGGGCACGTCGGTCAGGAGCAGCAGCCGCTTGGCCTTGAGCGCGCCGGCAATGGCGCCGGCAAAGGTGTCGGCATTGACGTTGTAGGTGCCGCCATTGGCCGCGGCGGCGACCGGCGCCAGCACCGGAATGAGCTCGCGGCCGAGGATCTGCGTCAGCACGGTCACGTCGACCTTGTCCGGCTCGCCGACGAAGCCGAGATCGACCACCTTCTCGATGTGGGAATCGGGATCGACCACGGTGCGGGTGAGCTTCCGCGCGATCACCATGTTGCCGTCCTTGCCGCTCAAGCCGATTGCCTTGCCGCCGGCGGCGTTAATGTAGCCGACCATCTGCTTGTTGATCGAGCCGGCGAGAACCATCTCGACGACTTCCAGCGTCTGTTCGTCGGTAACGCGCAGCCCCCCGGCAAATTGCGACCGCACGCCGACCTTCTTGAGCATCGCCTCGATCTGCGGCCCGCCGCCATGCACCACGATTGGATTGATCGCGGTCTGCTCGAGCAGCACGATGTCGCGGGCGAAGTCGCGCGCGACGCTCTCCTCGCCCATGGCGTGGCCGCCATACTTCACGACGATGGTCGCCTCGTCATAGCGCTGCATATACGGCAAGGCTTCCGCCAGGATGCGGGCCTGCTGGAACGGCGTCACGTCCATGGGAGCTCCCTAGACTGGCGAGGCTATTTAGCCGCCGCCGCACCGCGGCGAAAGGCCGTCGCGGCCGGTTTCACCTCGGCCCGGTGGCTTTTTGTCGGCGATCAAGCCGGCGCGCCGCCGCCGCGGCCGCGACGGACGCGCTCGGCGAGAAGCCGCGCCACCGCGGCGCGCAGGTCGGCGATCCCGGCGCCGCTGTGCGCTGAGGTCGCGATCAGGTCGGGAAATGCCGCCGGCCGTTTGCGCATCGCTTCCTTCACCGCGGCGCAGCGCTCGGCGAGGAGCGCGGCGCTGACCTGATCGCACTTGGTCAGTAGGATCTCATGACTGACCGCGGCCTCGCCGAGCGTATCGAGGACGGCGCTGTCGATCTCCTTGAGGCCGTGGCGCGCATCGACGAGGAGATAAACGCGGGCGAGCGTGGCGCGGCCGCGCAGATATTCATGGATCAGCTTGGTCCAGGCCGCGACATTGGCCTTGGCCGCCGCGGCGTAACCGTAGCCGGGCAGATCGACCAGTACGAGCCGGCCGCCGGGTCCGCCGAAGAAAATAAGCTCTTGGGTGCGGCCCGGCGTATGCGAGGTCCGCGCCAGCGCGCGGCGGCCGGTGAGCGCGTTGATCAGGCTCGACTTGCCGACATTGGAGCGGCCGGCAAACGCGACCTCGGGGCCCGTCATCCGCGGCAACGACGCGAGCGAGCCGGCCGCCGAGACAAAGTTCCATTCGCCGGCGAACAGCCGGCGGCCCTCCTCGATCTCGGCGGCGGAGAAATCGGCCACGATTTTCACGCGCCGGCCGACGCCATGGGAACCGCGTGCGTGGCCCGCTGTTTCAGCAAAAAGAGGGGCGGTCCGCGGCGATCCCCGCACCAGCGACGACCGTGGCAATGGCGCGCCGTCTCAATGGAGGCAGTCATGGATGAGTGGACGAGCGCGAAGCTATGCGACGTGGCCAATCTGATCCCCTGGCTGTTCGGCCTCCCCGCCGGCGCCCAATGCCAAACCGCCTCGATCATTGGGATTGTCATCGCCACGCTGTCGATTGCGGCGCTCGCCGCGTTCGCGGTCTGGGAGGAATGGCTCAACCTGATCGCCGGGCTTTGGCTGATCGTATCGCCGTGGCTGATGGGTTTCCAGGACGGCGAGGCGATGTCGATCGACGTCGCCATAGGTGCGGTCGTCGCCGCGCTCGCGGCATTCGAGGTGTGGCTGGCGCACGGCATTCGGCCGCGCATAACGAGCGCTTGAGCGATCTCCCCTCGAGTGCGCGCGATAATTCGCTGCGGTGGAGCGTAAGGCGCGATGGTGATGCCGGCAAACGAAAAGGGGGACATAGTGTCCCCCTGTCCGCCGCTGCCTGCGGCAGCCGATCAAGCGGGGATCGCCTGATCAGGCCGTCGCGCGATCCTGCCCTTTGCTGACAGCCGGCGCATACGCCGCGTTCTTGCTGCTGCCTTGATAGCGTACCGCGGCCGCGACCGCGGAAATCCCGATCTGGCCGTAGCGGCGGTGGAGCGCGGTGTTTTCGTCGACCGATTTGCGAAGCTTGCGCTTGTTTTGAGCGGTGTTCTTGGCCGTAGCGGCACTTGCGTCTTTCATTGCAACCCCGTTTCCCATTTTCGTGAGCGTTGACGTCCTTAGAGCGGCGGAAATAGCCGGCAAATCGTCCGCGAATGTGACATTTCCGGCGCGCCGACCGCGACAGAGCACCTCACCTCACCGGTGGTAAACCCTCGCTTAATTTGCGCCCGTCATAGTGGCTCAACGGGGTGGTCGGGAACGGGCCGGTGGCGGTTGGCTGCCGGTGCGACATTCCTGCCACACTCAGCGACTAACCATCAGCCGGACCCTGCCTGACGGCTGGCATGTTGGGGGCGATTTCGGTAATAGAAATGCGGAGATTCTCCCGATAGAATTCCAGGCTGGAACGGCGGGGAGTGGGCAAGTATGGCAATGCGTAAGCTGGCTTTCGTGATCGTTGCCCTGGCGCTTGGTGGCTGCGTCGCGGACGGGGGTGGCACCCTCGACCCCGCGAGCAGTGCGAGCTGGAAGCCGCGCGACAAGCAGCTGATGTCGAACCTGCCGTACAATCAGGCGGCGATCCCGCTCGAATTCCAGCGGCACATCGTCCAGTATGACCGCAAGGAAGCGGCCGGCAGCATCGTCGTCGATAGCGACAACAAGTACCTCTATTACGTGCTGCCGCAAGGCAAGGCGATCCGTTACGGCATCGCCGTCGGCGAGGACGCCCAGGTCTGGAGCGGCATCGCCAAGGTCGGCCGCATGGAAGAATGGCCGGCATGGGTGCCGACGCCCGGCGAGCAGCAGCGCCTCGGGCCGCTGCCGCAATTCGTCACCGGCGGACCGCACAATCCGCTCGGCTCGCGCGGCATGTATCTGTATTCCGGCAACAAGGATACGCTCTACCGCATCCACGGCACCAATCAGCCGGAATATATCGGCCAGGCGATCTCGTCCGGCTGCATCCGGATGACGAATGAGGACGCGATCGACCTCTACAACCGGGTGAAGATCGGCACCCCGGTCGTGGTGCTGGCGCCGCATCAGGGCTGGCCGTTCGGCTCGCACGTCGCGGCGGCGCCGACCTCCAGCACCAACTGATCGCCGCGCCAGGCGGTCGCGCCTCGGTCACCTCCGCATCGCTGAATTTCGACGCCGCGCCGCGGCCGCAAGGCTTTGCTTTCGACGCGGTGCGCGACGTTCGCCGCGACCCGAAGCCGCCTCCTTCAGGCCCGCTCTGATCACCGCGAGCAGGCTCGCCGCGGCTGCGCTCAAATCGCGCTCGCGCAGCCGGACGACGCCGATTTCGGCGGCAATGCACGGATCGACGACCGGGCGCGATACGACCGCCGCGTCTTTGCTGCGCGGGCATTCGCTCTGCGCCAATACCGCCACTCCGACGCCGTTACCGACCAGGCTGTAGAGGGTCGGCAGACGGTTTGCGGTTGCGGCGTAGTTGAGCGTGATCCCCGCTGCCGCAGCGGCGGCGGCAAGCAAACCGCGCGTGTGCGATTCGGCCGGCAGCAACACCAGCGGCACATCCTTGAGCGCCCGCAGTCGAATTTCCCGCTGCGCCGCCAGCGCATGGCCGGCGGGAAGGATGACGTGAAAGCGCTCCTCGCCGAGACGCTCGGTTGCGAACAGCCGCGGCAGCCGATCGAGATAGCCGACGCCAAAATCGGCGACGCCGCTGCGCACGTCGTCGCGCACGCTGCTTTGCAGTCCTTCGCGCAAGTGGATCTCGACGCCGCCATAGCGCCGCGCGAAATCGGCGATCAGCCGGGGCGACACCAGGCTGGCCAAGGAGATGACGCTGGCGACGACGATCTGGCCGCGCTGTTCGCTTGCCCGTTCCCGCACGCTCTCGACGCCGATTTTCAGATCGTTGATCAGTCGCTCGGCCAGCGCAGCGAATTCCTTGCCGGCATCGGTGACGGCGACCTCCCGCGTGCTTCTGGTGAACAGCAGCACGCCGAGCCTCGCTTCGAGCTGCTTGATGGTGCGGGTAAGCGCCGGTTGCGACACTTTCAGCCCGGCGGCGGCGGCAACGAAGCTGCGGTACTCGGCAACGGCGAGCGCCGCGCGCAACTGGCGGGAATGCAGGTCGGGAACAGCGTCAATCATGGCACGCTCCGCTCGCGGCGATGCCGGCTGGCGGGGCCGGATGTTATTGCGTAAAATGGAATAATAGCACTGATTGAAAATGATTTGCTATAGGGCTGGCCATCGCCGAAATTGGCCGGCGGGCGCGCCGATCGACAACCTGCGCGCCCGAGCAGGAGCAGGCGATGGAGCTGTGCCTCTACACCAGCTGGTTTTCCCCGTTCGCTCGCAAGGCCGCGCTCGGGCTCGAGCTCAAAGGCTTGCCCTATCGCGCGGTCGATGCGCTTAAGCGCGACTTTCGCCCGCAATTGCTGGAACTCAACGTCCGGGCCGAGGTCCCGGTCCTGACCGATGGCGATCTGGCCATCGTCAACTCCAGCGACATTCTGCAATATCTCGAATGGCGCTATCCGGAGCCGGCGCTCTATCCGGCGGCAATCGAGGACCGCGTCGCCGCGCGCGCGCTCGAACGCCTCGCCGACCACCGTTTCGATCCGATCGTGGTCGATTGCTCGTACTGGCATTGGGCCGACCGCAGCGATCAGCCGCCGCCCGGATTGCGCGCCGCGGGGCAACGCGACCTCGAGATCGTGCTCGGCCGCCTCGAAGCGGCCCTCGCCCCGCGGCCGAAGCCGTGGCCGTTCGGCGCCCCCGGCATCCTCGAGTGCGCCTGGTTCCCCAATCTTGTGGCTGTGCGCCCGTTGGGTTTCACCATCGACGAAGCCAAGTTTGGGGCGGTGCTCGGCTGGCTCGCGGCTATGCGCAGCCACCCGGTGTTTGCCGCCGACGCCAAACGCACCGCCGCATTCCTGAAAACGTCTTCCAGCGGCGACCACGAGCGCAAGAAGCTGTTTTGGAGCGGCGACCGGATGGAATGGCTGCTGGCGCGCGGTTTTCACCATTGGCTTGTGGCCGAGATCGAGGCCGGCCGCGCCGCCTTCCCGGATTAAGGCCAGGCGGTCGCGCCTCAATGCGATCGGAAATCGGCGCCGCGAGGCCCCGGTCACGCCTGCGCCAGGCGTTCGCGCGTTACCCAGTCGAGCGTCTTGTCGAGCGCGCGCGTGAGCCGGTCGAACAGCTCCTCGATTTCCGCCGCGCCGATGATGAGCGGCGGACAAAGCGTCAGCACGTCGCCGATCACCGTACGCACGAACAGGCCTTCCTGTTCGGCAAAGCGCACCGCGCCGGCGCCGACGCCCTGCGCCGGAAGAAACGACCGCTTGCTCGTCTTGTCGGCGACCAATTCCACGCCGCCGATCAGGCCGAGGCCGCGGGCTTCGCCGACCAGCGGATGCTCGTTGAGCTTCTTGAGCCGGGCCTGAAACAGCGGCGCGCGCTTGGCGGCCTTCTCGATGATCCGCTCGCGCTGGTAAATCTCGATCGCCTTGACCGCGACCGCGGCCGCGACCGGGTGGCCGCTATAGGTGAAGCCGTGGCCGAACGTGCCGATCTTCTTGCTCTCGAGTAAAAGCGCCTCGTACATCATCTCCGGGATCATCACCGCCGCGATCGGCAGATAGGCCGACGACAGCGCTTTGGCGACCGAGATCGCCTGCGGCTTGAAGCCGAGCTTCTCGCAGCCGAACATGGTGCCCAGCCGCCCGAATCCGCAAATCACCTCGTCGCTGATGACGAACAGGTCGTGCTTGGCGCATACCGCCATGATTTTCTGAAAATAGCTTCGCGGCGGCACGATGACGCCGCCGGCGCCCATGACCGGTTCAGCGATGAACGCCGCGACCGTGTCCGGCCCTTCCTTCACGATCAGCGCTTCGAACTCGGCGGCAAGCCGGGTGGCGAACTCCTCCTCGGTCTCGCGATCCTGGGCGAAGCGGTAATGATGCGGGCAGCCGGCGTGCAGGAAGCCGGGCAGCGGCAGGTCGAAGTCGAGATGGTTGGCGGGAAGCCCGGTGAGCGAGGCCGCGGCCACGGTCACGCCGTGATAGGCCTTCATTCGGCTGATGATCTTCTTCTTGTTCGGCTGGCCGCGCGCGTTGTTGAGGTACCAGACGAGCTTGACCTGGGTATCGTTCGCCTCCGAGCCCGAATTGCAGAAGAATACCTTGGAGATCGGGACCGGCGCGATCTCCTTGAGCTTTTCGGCAAGCTCGATTGCCGGATCGTGGCTTCGCCCGCCGAAGAGGTGGGCAAAGGGAAGTTTGCGCATCTGCGCCGCGGCGGCCTCGACCAGCTCCTCATTGCCGTAGCCGAGCGCGGTGCACCACAGCCCGGCCATGCCCTCGATATAGGCCTTGCCGTCGGTGTCGTAGACGTAGATGCCCTGCCCGCGCTCGACGACCAGCGGCCCGCCGTCGCGGAAGCTCGCCAGATTGATGTAGGGATGCACCAGCGTTTCGACGTCGCGGGTGGCAAGATTGCTGAGCGGGGGCATGACGATCCTTGAGCGCTGTCCGGTGGTCTAGCGCCGTATTGTGGCTGCGACGCGCTCCCGCCGTCAAAGCCTGCCTGCGCTCTCGCCGGGTGGAGCGAAGCTCGCCTTTACGCTTGAAGCGCGCCGGATCAGCCCGTAAGTCATGCCGCATACGATCGATCGCATCGAGGAGCAAGGCTTGTCGGACGCCTCCATGCTTGACACCATCGTCGCCAGCAAAGCCGCGCAGGACGATTTCGTACGCACGCGCTGGTGGTGGATCCGGCACGCGCCGGTGCGCGTCGACGAGGGCCGGATCTACGGCCAGCGCGATCTGCCGTGCGACTGCAGCGATGCTGGCGCCTTCTCGCGCCTCGCCGCGCTGTTGCCGCGCCAGGCGATCTGGGTGACGAGCCATCTGGCCCGAACGCAGCAGACCGCGCAGGCGATCCTGTCGGCCGGCGATTTCGAGGCGCCGCGGCAATTGCTGCAGGACAAGGACCTCGCCGAGCAGCATCTCGGCGACTGGCAGGGACTCGACCGGCGCACCTTCCTGATGGGCCGCAAGCAGGAGCCGGACTCGTTCTGGTACGCCGAGGCCGACGAGCGCGCGCCGAACGGCGAGAGCTTCGTCGATCTCGTCGCCCGGGTCGAGGCCGCGATCGCGCGCCTCAACGCGGCGCACCGCGGCGGCGACATTGTCGCCGTGGTGCATGGCGGGACCATCCGCGCGGCGCTGGTCATTGCGCTCGGCCTGCCGGCGCGCGGCGGCTTCGCCTTCACCATCGACAATTGCTCGCTGACGCGGCTCGACCACTATCACGGCAAACAGGGCGCCGGCTGGCGCGTGCCGATGGTCAACCAGCGGCCATAACGGCGCAACTGCACAGTAGCCCGCCGACCCGCCCCGCCATTGCCCGAACGCTACGAACGAATATAACGTGCGGGCGCAGATGCGATTTATCCGCGACAATCTTCCCGACAGGAGCCGGCCATGAAACTCAGCGCGCGCAATCGGCTCAAGGGCAAGGTTACCGAGGTGACCAAGGGGACGACCACCACCCATGTTCGCATCGACATCGGCCAAGGCGTGATCATCACCTCCTCGATCACCAACGAAGCGGCCGCCGACCTCGGCCTGCAAAAGGGCGACGCCGCCTGGGCGATCATCAAGGCGTCCGACGTGATCGTCGGCAAGTGATGCTTGCGAGACGCCCGCCGCGGCGGACGTCTCGTTTTCCACCTCGGTGACGGTAGGGCTGGCGAAATTATCCGCGCCGCTGCCGAAACGTCAGCTCGCGCGGGCGCAAGGGCGGCATAGCGAAGAGGCCTGCGGGCCGGCGGCGGCGCGATGCGCTTACGCTAATCGGCATTTTCATTGACGCCGCGCCCGATTACATTAGAGAAAAGGCGGAGAACGGCGTCGGCAGCCGGCGGGCTGCAGCGCAGCAACAACAAACAGCCTCGTGGGAGGAAACACCATGCTCGGGCTCATGCAGGATTGGCCCCTCCTGTGCCACCGCATCATCGACCACGCCGCGATCAACCATCCGGAACGGCCGGTGATCACGCGATCGATCGAAGGACCGATCCACCGCACCAACTACGCGGAAGTCCGCGTCCGCTCCTTGCGCGTGGCGCAGCGGCTCGAACGCGACGGCATCAAGCTCGGCGACCGCGTGGCGACGCTTGCCTGGAACAGCTGGCGACATCTGGAAAGCTGGTACGGCATCCTCGGCATCGGCGCGATCTATCATACCGTCAATCCCCGGCTGTTTCCCGAGCAGATCGTCTGGATCGTCAATCACGCGGAAGACCGGGTGATGATGACCGATCTCACCTTCGTGCCGCTGTTGGAAAAGATCGCCGACAAGCTGCCGACGGTCGAGCGCTTCATCATTTACACCGACCGCGCCCACATGCCGGCGACGACGCTGCGCAACGCCGTGCCCTACGAGGAATGGCTCGCCGCGGCCGACGGCGATTTCGCCTGGAAATCATTCGACGAGAACACCGCCGCCGGCATGTGCTACACCTCGGGCACCACCGGCAATCCCAAGGGCGTGCTGTACTCGCACCGCTCGAACGTGCTCCACACTTTCGTGTCGCTGCAGGCGGAAGTGATCGGCCTCACCTCCGGCGATGTCGTCATGCCGATCGTGCCGATGTTCCACGCC
>JASHXX010000322.1 GCA_030043335.1 Xanthobacteraceae bacterium | reverse complement strand
CCGATGGCGTCGCGGCCTTCGAGGACAACGTAGGACTTGCGCCGGCAATAGGTCTGCACGTGGTAGGCGGCGTCGATGCCGGAAATGCCGGCGCCGACAGTGATCACGTCGAAATGTTCCTGCATCATAGGTGCATTCTATACTACTAAAGCGGGATCATCGGTGGGTTTGGATCGACCCGGGCCACAGGTCAGGCGCCGAGGACAGCGATTTTCTGGCCCTCTTCGACGGTCTGCTTTTCCTCAACCAGGATTGCGGCGACGATACCGGCGCGCGGCGCGGAAACCGGAATCTCCATCTTCATCGATTCGAGGACGATCAGGGTGTCACCCTCCTGGACGCGGTCGCCGGGGGCGACCTCGATCTTCAAGACCACGGCATTGAGTTCGGAGCGCACCGGCATTTCGCCCATCGCCAAAACCTCTCAGGGACGAATCGGGAATGCCGAGGGCCCGACGGTAAGGAGCTTGTCGGAAAGCCGTGCGAATTCGCAAACCAGCGGCCGGGTCTCGCGCGGATCGATGATCTCCTCGACCCAGAAGGCCTCGGCGGTGCGGAACGGCGAACGCAGCTTGTTCAGGCGATCTTCGATCTCGCAGAGTTTCGCCGCCGGGTCGGGCGCGGCATCGATCTCAGCGCGATAGGCGGCCTCGATGCCGCCTTCGAGCGGCAGCGAGCCCCAGTAGCCCGACAGCCAGGCGTAGCGCAGCGCCAGGCGGCCGGCGGGCTGATGCACCGCGCCGGCGACGCCGAAGCTGTTGCGGATGATGATCGTGCACCATGGCACGCTGGTCTGGTTGATCGCCGCCATGGCGCGCACGCCGTGGCGGATGGTGGCAGCGCGCTCGGCCTCGAGTCCGATCAGAAAGCCGGGACAGTCCATGAAATAGACGACCGGCAGATGGAAGGTCTCGGCCAGATCGACGAAGCGCACGATCTTCTGGCACGCCGTCGCCGTCCAGGAGCCGCCGTAGAAATAAGGATCGCTC
Organism: Xanthobacteraceae bacterium; assembly: GCA_030043335.1. Lineage (GTDB taxonomy): Bacteria > Pseudomonadota > Alphaproteobacteria > Rhizobiales > Xanthobacteraceae > BOG-931. The sequence continues at coordinate 7,599 of JASHXX010000322.1, read as the reverse complement.
GCCATCACCGCGACCGGCCGGCCATCAAGCCGGGCGAGCCCGGTGACGACGGACCGGCCGAACATCACGCCGATCTCGAAGAAGCTGCCGCGATCGACCACCGCCTCGATGATCGGGCGCACCTTGTAGACCTTGCGCCGGTCCTTCGGGATCGCCTGCATCAGGCTGTCGTCGCGTCGCTCGGGGTCGTCGTCGTTTTCAAGTCGCGGCGGCAGCTCGTAGACCGAGCTCGGCAGATACGACAGAAAACGACGCGCGCAGGCGAAGGCTTCGTCCTCGGTCTCGACGGCGTGGTCGACTGCCCCGCTTTTCGTTTGAATTTCCCAGCCGCCGAGTTCCTGCTTGCTCAAATCCTGTCCGACGCGGGCGACAACCGGCGGTCCGGCAACAAACATGGCCGAGGATTTGGTCATCACCGAATAATGACTGGCGGCAAGGCGTGCTGCGCCGAGCCCGGCGACCGAGCCGAGGCCGAGCGCCACGACCGGCACCACCGCCATGTTGGCGGTGGTGTAGTGAAAGCCGAGCGAGGTGCCGACGCCGCCCGGCAGATTGGCGCGGCCCTTGGTCTCGATCGTCTTCACCGATCCACCGCCGCCGGAGCCTTCGATGATGCGCACGATCGGCAGACGGAATTCTGCAGCCATGCGCTCGGCCATCAGCGGCTTCTCGTGGATCGTGGCGTCGGCCGATCCGCCGCGCACGGTAAAGTCGTCGCCGACCACGACGACCGGCCTGCCGTCGATCCGCGCGCGGCCGAATATGCTGTTCGAGGCGGTGAACGACTTCAGCTCGTTGTTCTCGTCGTAGGTCGCGCTGCCGGCGATCGCGCCGGTCTCGTGAAAGCTGGCGGCGTCGACCAATCGGTCGATCCGCTCGCGCACGGTGAGCCGGCCGCCGTCATGCTGGCGCTTGACCTTGTCCGGCCCGCCCATTGCGTGCGCGAGCCGCTCGCGCAGGCGAAGCTCGTCAAGTTCGGCTCGCCAGTTCATCGGCAGTTCCCCTCAGTTCCGCGCTGACGAAATGGCAAAATCACAGCCCCCGCGCAACCTATGTTTCGATTCAAATCGACGGCGATGAAGCCCGCTGGCTATTCAAGCCCCGGCTCGCCCGCATCGAATAATTTTGACATTTTCCTTTGCCATCCTCGGCGCCGTCCGAATGAATCCTGCAGTGACGGCTTCTAAGGGAGGTGCAGTCATGGGTCTGATCGACATTCTCAACGGGATGCAGCACGGGCCGCGCGGTCCGCGAGGTCCCGGCACCGGCAGCGGCGGCGGCATGTCGCCGATCACCATGGCTATACTCGGCCTTCTTGCCTACAAGGCTTTGAAGGGGCTGACCAGCCAGCCGGGCGCGTCGCCGGCTGCCCCGGGCACCGCACCGGCGCCAGGGGCAAACCCGGGCGGCGGTCTCGGCGATATCCTGAAAGGCGGATTGGGCGGCCTGCTCGCCGGTGGCGCCGCGGGAAGCGTGCTGAGCGGCGGACTAAACGACCTGCTCAAGCAATTCCAGCAGGCCGGGCAGGGCGATGTCGCCAAGTCCTGGGTCGCCAACGGACCAAACCGGACGATCTCGTCCGACGATCTGGCCAAGGCGCTCGGCGCCGACCAGATCAACACGCTTATGGCGCATTCCGGAATGTCGCGGGACGATCTCCTGGGCGCGCTGAGTCAGTACTTGCCGGAGGCGGTCAATCAGCTGACGCCGGAGGGGCGGCTTCCGACCGAGCAGGAAGTTTCGCGGTCGCTATAGAGCCGGTGGATGGCCCTGTTGCGGAGGAATCTGAAACCACAGCGAGGAGGGATTTGATCATGAGATTTGCGGTTGCCGCCGCACTTCTGACGCTCGTTGTCGGCGTGCCGTCCGCCTTGGCGCAAACCTCGACCGCGCAGCCGACGGCGGAGGAGAAAAAAGCCATCTCCAAATCCTGCTCCGAGCAGGCCAACGCCAAGGGGCTGCACGGCAAGGCGCGCAGGAAATTCCGGTTCGAGTGCAAGCACGCCGGCGGCAAAACGCAGTAGCCGCGCGGTCGCCGCCTGCCGAACCGATCCGCCGGATCGACGCTGCGTGACCGGTTCGAGCGTGGGGATGGTTTGACGAGCTATCTATGGTGATGCCGCAGATATTCGTGCAACGATGCGGAGCCCGTTTCCTTCAGCAGCGTCTTTAACATCATGTCCTTGCGCCGGCCTTTGGCAAAACCCGGGCCATATTCCTTGCGCAGCGCGGCGACCTTGGTGTTACCGTGCTTACGCTCAATTCTCCCGCCCTTGTCACGATGGCGATGATCGAGGCCTTTCCTTCCCTTTGCCATTCTGTCCTCCCAGTTTCGCTGCGATGATATCCCTGATCCGATAGGTCTAAGCGCGGACCGGTCTTTATGACTCGGCGATGGCAAGACTACAGTATTCCGCTTCGCGACGGTTGCAACCGGTCCTGCGGGGTCGGGTCGATCGTTCGGCGCCGCAATCGTAGTATCGAGATCTGGAGGAGCCATGAAAGGTTCAGCTCTGATAAACTTGACTCTTGCGCTGACGGCTGCGACCGGATCGCTTGCCGGAATAACCATAGGACCAAACGCCATGGGCAAGGAGCCGCGCTTTCCGCAGCTCACAATGGAGCAATTGAGCGACCGGCAAAAGCCGCTCGCCGACGAGATCATGAAAGTCTCAAGCGTTGGACTCGGCGGGCCCTACAATCTGATGCTCCGCAGCCCGGTGCTCGGTCAAAGAATGTTCGACATGTTTCACTATCTGCGCGGGGAAACGTCGGTGCCGTTGAAACTCAACGAGTTTGCGATTCTTATCATCGCCCGCCAATGGCGCTCGCAGGTGGAGTGGTTCGCACATGCCCCGCTCGCCATCAAGGCGGGGCTGTCGCCCGGCGTTGTCGCCGAACTCAAGACCAACAAGCGGCCATCGAACATGCCGCCAGAGGAATCGGCGGTTTATGATTTCGTCACCGAGCTGACTACCCGGCACGAGGTATCGGATGCGACTTTCAGCCAGGCCAGGGCGCTGCTTGGCGAGCAGCAGATTGTCGATCTCACGGCGGTCGTCGGCAGCTACGTGACCGCGGCGATGCTTCTGGCGATGAGCGAGACGACCGTACCGCCGGGCAGGGAGCCGCCATTCACGCCCGGCGAACCATAGGCGCGCCGGCGCGACAGCGGACCAATCATGGCTGAGTTTTCCGGCAACGATCTCGGCGCGGTGTCACATCTCGATGCGCTCCTGACGACGGTCGGGCCCGTCGCCGGGCTCCGCATCATCGATATCGGTTGCGGTGAAGGGCAACTCGCCCGCGCGCTCGCCGAGCGCGGGGCGCAGGTGACCGGTTACGATCCGTTCATCGCCGAGACTCCGCTTACCGAGCGCGGCGCCGGCAGCTATCGTCTTGTCAGGGCCGCTGCGGACGCCGTTCCCGCGCCCGATCATGAAGCCGACCTCGTCACCTTCGTGTTTTCGCTCCACCACGTGCCGGCGGCGAAGCTCGAGGCCGCGCTCGCCGAGGCGCGGCGGCTGTTGCGGCCGTCCGGCCGGCTCTACGTCGCCGAGCCATTGGCGGAAGGTCCGCATCAATACGTGATCGAGCTGTTCCACGATGAATCGGCCGTGCGAAAGGCTGCGGCCGCAGCGCTTGCCCGGTTTGCCCGCCCGCTTTTCGTCACGGCCAAGACCTCGACCTATTTCGACCGCCGCCAGATTCCTGATTTCGACTCTTTCGCTGAAAGGATGATCGCCAATATGCGATTTAACGGCTACACCCGGGAAGCGGTTCGGGCGCCGGCGGTGCGCCAGCGCTTCGCCGAGGCTCACGCCAAGAACGGCGGCAGGTTCGATCAGCCGGTGCGCATCGACTGCTTCGGTCCCGCGGGCTAGCCGATCGCGACCACGACCATGGGCAAGGATCGTCTGGCCGCGTTCAGCGACGGCGTCATCGCCATCATCATCACCATCATGGTTTTGGAATTGAAGGTGCCGCCGCGCGCCGACTGGAGCGCGTTGGTCGAGATCGGCCCAAGCCTCGCAAGCTATGTCTTGAGCTTCGTCTTCCTGGCGATCTACTGGAATAATCACCATCATCTCCTGCACACCGTCACGCGGGTCGATGGGTTGATCCTCTGGGCCAACTCGCACCTGCTGTTCTGGCTGTCGTTGACCCCGGCGGCGACCGCGTGGCTGGGCGCGGTGATCTGGCTCGTGCCCGACCGCCGGATCGAGAATGTTCTCGGCCGCGAGTGATTGCCCGGCCTAGGCGCGATTAGGCCGCGGCGCAGTCCGACCAGCGCGAGGTGAGGCGTCCGCTCGCCGTATCACACCATGCTGAAGCCGCCACTGATGCTGAGCACCTGCCCGGTGATCCAGCCGCTGTGCGGCGAGGCAAGCAACGTGACCATCGGCGCCACGTCGCCCGGCAAGCCGAGCCGGCGCAGCGGATAGAGCTTGATTAGCTTGTCGCGGTTGGCGTCGACCCATTCCTTGTCGTGCGGCGTCTCGACCAACCCCAGCGAGACGGTATTGGCGGTGGTGCCCGAGCCGCCGAACTCGCGCGCCAGCGATTTCATCAAGGCGACCACGCCGGCGCGGGCGGCGGCGACGATCGCGAGCCCGGATTCGCCGACCCGGGAGGAATCACCGATCACGCTGATGATGCGGCCGTTCTTGGCGGCGTCGAGATGCGGTGCGACCACATAGCAGCAATGGATCGCGCCATAGAGGCAGGCGTCGATCTGTCTGCGCCAGTCCTGGGGCTTGGTCTCGACAAAGCGCTGGCGCAATGCCAGCCCGGCGTTGTTGATCAGGATATTGACGCCGCCGAAATCCCTGACGATGTCGGCGACCATCCCCTTCACCGCGGCAAATTCGGCGACGTCGGCGCGATAGGCCTTGGCTCTGCCGCCTTTCGCAGCGATCTCGCCGACCAGGGCTTCCGCATCCGCGCCCGAAGAGCGGTAATTGACCGCGACTCCCGCGCCTTCGGCGGCGAGGCTGAGAGCAACTTCGCGGCCGACGCCGCTCGTCGCGCCGGTTACCAGCGCGATCTTTCCTTTCAACCCAAGATCCATGGTTGCGCCTTCACGGGTTGGCCTTCGCCCGCGCCGCCTCGATCAGGCGGAACAGTCGCTCCGGCGTTATCGGCAGCTCGTTGATCTCGACGCCCAGCGGGGAAAGCGCGTCGGCGACCGCATTGGCGACCGCCGCCGGCGCGCCGATTGTGCCGCCTTCACCCATGCCGCGAAAGCCGCCGAGCGTCGTCGGCGATGCGCTCTCGACATGCACGAGCTGCATCGACGGGATCTCGCAGGCCGACGGGACGAGATAGTCGACGAGGCTCGCGGTGTTGATGTGGCCTTGCGCGTCATAGACGACTTCCTCGTAGAGCGCGGCGCCGATCCCCTGCGCGACGCCGCCGTGCACCTGGCCGTCGACGATCAGCGGATTGACCAGCTTGCCGCAATCCTCGGCGACGGCGAAGCGTTCGACGCGGACTTCATAGGTTTCCGGGTCGATCTCGACGGCGGCGATATGCGTCGCCGAGGTGGTGGTGCCGAACACCGGGTCGTAGGTCTTGCTGGCGGCAAGCTCCTCGCGCGCGTCGGGCGGCAGCCGGCCCATCTCGGAATAGACCGCGCGCGCGATCTCGCGGAACGTGACCGAGCGATCCGTGCCGGCGACGGACACCTTGCCGTCGTCGGCGGTGAGGTCGGCGGCGGAAGCCTCCAACAGATGCGATGCCGCCTTGAGCACCTTCTCGCGCAGTGCCTGCGCGGCCAAGGTCGCTGCGCCGCCGGCGAGCACTAAGCTACGGCTCGCATAGGTGCCGGTGCCGCCGGGGACGGCAGCGCTGTCGCCTTGCACGATCCGGATGTCGGCGAAACGCGCGCCGAGATGCTCGGCGACGATTTGCGCCAGCGTCGTCTCCAGCCCCTGACCGTGCGAGGCGATACCGAAAGCCGCGGTGACCGCGCCGGTCGAATCGATGCGGAGGATCGCCGTTTCGGTGCCGGTGTTGATCGGCATGCCGGGAGCGACCGAGATGCGCGAGCCGAGACCGGTCAGCTCCGCGTAGGAGGCGATGCCGATGCCGAACCAGCGCCCGGCGGCGCGCGCCGCCTCACGCTGCCCGCGCAGCTTGTCGTAACCGATCGCGGCGCAAGCTTTATGCAGACATTCGTGAAACGCCGACTTGTCCCAGACAATGCCGGAGGCGACCTTGTAGGGAAGCTCGTCCGGGCCGATCAGATTGCGCAGCCGCAATTCCTTGGGATCGATTCCGATCTTGACTGCTGCCATGTCGATCAGCCGTTCCATGACGAAGGTCGAGATCGGCCGGCCGACGCCGCGGTAGGCGCCGGCCGGGGCCTTTGAGGTCGCCGCGGCCCGGGCCCGAGCGCGATAGTGCTGGATGCGATAGGGCCCTGGCAGGAAGCTGACCACCTGCACCGGCTCGAGGCCCGCCGTCCACGGATAAATCGAACCGGCGCCGGCATCGCCGATCGCGTCGGCGCACAGGGCCAGAATCCGGCCGGCATCGTCCAGCGCCAATTCGGCGTCGACGATTTCATCAAAGGCTTGAGTGCTGGCGGCGAGGTCCTCCATGCGGTCGCTGGTCCATTTGACCGGGCGCGCCAGCCGCCGCGCAGCGGCGCAGACGAAAATCTCCTCCGGATGGAGCGAAGCCTTGCCGCCAAAGCCGCCGCCCACATCCGGCGCGACCACGCGGATCCGGTGGCCGGGAAGATCGAGTGCCGCCGCCAAGGCATCGCGCACGATGCCGGGCACCTGGGTCGAGGAGTGGAGCGTCAGTGCATCGCGGCCCGGCTCGTATTCGGCCAGACAGGCTCGCGCCTCGAGAGCGACCGGCGTTTTGCGATGCATGCGGAAGCGGCCGCCGACCCGCAGCGCCGCCGACGCCAACGCCTCGTCCGGTTCGCCGCGCTTGAATTCACGGCTGACCAGCACGTTAGTGCCAGCTTCTTCGTGAAGAAGCGGAGCGCCGGGAAGCATCGCCGCCTCGGGATCGGCAACGGCCGGCAAAGGCTCGTAGTCGATGGCAAGGAGCTCGACGGCGTCCTCGGCCAGGTAGCGGTCCTCGGCGACGATGCCGACAACCGGCTCGCCGACATAACGCACCTTGCCGCGCGCGAGCGGCAGGATCGGCGTGGCGTGATAATTGACCATGCGCGAGGTGGCGACCAGCGGCTCGACGGAGTCGGCCAAATCCTCGGCAGTGAGAACTGCAACGACGCCCGGCGCCGCCCGCGCCGCCGCGCAGTCGATCGCGCGAATGCGCGCGTGCGGCCGATCGCTGCGGCGGAAGGCAACGTGCAGCGCCCGCACCACCTGCCGGTCGTCGGTGAAGGCGCCGCTGCCGGTCAACAGTCGCGGGTCCTCGGTGCGCTTGATGCGTGCGCCGACGAGCTTTGGCCGGGCGTGAATTTCCGGCGCATCAGTCATAGGCGTCGACGCCCTTGCGCAAGCCCGCCCATTGTCCGTCGTCGTGGCCGCACAGCACGGTCGCGCCTTGCGCCTCGATGCGCCGGACTTCGGCCAGCGATTTCACCAGCGCCTCCGCGTTCCAGGTGTTGCGCGG
>JASHXX010000321.1 GCA_030043335.1 Xanthobacteraceae bacterium | reverse complement strand
GAGTCGGCCCCGTACTCTTTCTTCCAGGCCGCGACAAAGCGCTTGTTTTCGGGATTATTGAGGTCGGCGTTGTAGTGGTGCATCGTAATCAAGCCGACCGCCGCGGCTCCCATGCCTTGCAGCTTGATGTCCTGGGTGATGTCGCCCGGTCCGATCAGCTTGATGCCGTCGGCGCGCATGCCGAGCGCGTTGTAGGTGCGGGCGACCGCCGCGGCGTGGTCGCCGGCGGGCACGAACACATAAAGCACATCCGGCTTCTCGTCCTTGGCGCGCTGGAAGAAAGGCGTGAAATCGGGAACCGCGCCCGGTCCGCCGGCGGGGATGGCGTCGATCACCTTGCCTCCGTTCGCCTCGAAGGCAGTCTTGAATGCCGTCAGGCTGTCCTTGCCGGGCGGATAGTCGGTGTAGGCGACAACCGCGGTCTTCGCATGCAGCACCTTCGCCGCCGCTTCGCCCATCGCGTAGCCGGAATGCCACATGGTGAACGAGGTGCGCACAAACTCAGGCGCGAGGTTGGTGATGAACGAAGTGCCGGCATTCATGATCACAGTGAGCTTGTTGCCGGCGGCGACGATCGGCGCCGAGCCGATGGCGTCGGGCGAATAAACAAAGCCGGCGATGGCATCGACCTTGTCCTGCGTGAGCAATTCCTGGACCGCGACCTTGGCCTCGGCGCCGTTCGGGGCCTTGGAGTCGCGCTTGATGAAGGTGATGGTATAGGGTTTGACCTGGTCGGCATTGAGCTTGAGATAGAGCTCCATGCCGCGCTCGATCTGCTGCGCGAGTTCGGCGCCGATCCCGGTATAGGGCAGCACGACTCCGACCTTTACCTCCTGCGCCAAGGCGCAGCCGGCCGAGACCGCAAGTGCGGCGCAGGCCGCGATCAGACGTTTGGACATAACAAAACTCCTCCCAGAGAGTTGCCGGATCTATTGTTGCTGGTGCCCCAACCGACTGGATTCGATACTAGGGCGAAAGCTGGAAATGGCGCAAGCAAAGCGCCGCTCCGGCTCTGCGCGTCTTGGTCGCGGTTTGGTCTGAAGGTAAACTGCGCTTGCGGTCTTTGCGCCGAGGCGCCGGAACGAAAGCCGGATTCGCCGGTAAAAAATCGCTGGCCGCGCTCGCAAACGATTGGTTAATCGGGTCTTAACCTCGCCGCTCCTATGCTATCCAGTCGGCGATGCGGCGGGCGGCGCCGCTGTTCATGATGTACAGGATGACCCGCCAGGCTCCTCTTTTGCCCGTTCGCGCGGCTGTCCACGACGCGCGCTCGCCGTTCGTGCGGCTGCGCGAACTCCTCGACGATGTCCCGCCGGGCCAGCCGGCGATCAGCATGGCGGTCGGCGAGCCGCAGCATCCGATTCCTCCGTTCGTCGGCCCGGTGATCGCCGCCCACGTCGAGGAATTCGGCCGCTACCCGATGAACAAAGGCCTCGAGCCTTTCGCCGACGCGGTCGGCAAATGGCTCGACCGCCGATACCGGCTTGCGCGCCGGGTCGATCCGGCGACTGAAGTCCTGGTGCTCAGCGGCACGCGCGAGGGGCTGTTCCTCGCCGCGCTTGCCGCCAAACGATGGGTGAGCCCGCGCGCGGGCCGGCCGGCCGTGCTCGTTCCCAACCCGTTTTATGCCGCCTACGCCGCCGGCGCGCTCGCCGCAGAATGCGAGCCGGTCTATCTGCCGGCGACCGCCGCGTCCGGCTTCCTGCCCGACCTGAACGCGCTCAAGGATGATCTCCTCGCGCGCACCGTCGCGGTCTATCTCGCCTCGCCGTCGAACCCGCAGGGCGCCGTCGCCGACCGCGCCTATTTGACCCGTCTCGTCGCGCTGGCGCGGCGCCACGGCTTCCTGGTTCTCGCCGACGAATGCTATTGCGAGATCTACAGCGAGCGGCCGCCGACCGGAATTCTCGAGGCCGCGGCGCCGGACTTCGCCAACGTCGTCGCGTTTCATTCGCTGTCGAAACGCTCGAGCCTGCCCGGGCTTCGCGTTGGTTTCGCCGCCGGCGACCGCCGGTTCCTCGCCGCCTATCTCGAGCTGCGCAACGTCGCCGCGCCGCAAGTTCCGATGCCGCTGCAGCGCGTCGCGATCGCCGCCTATGGCGAGGAGACTCATGTCGAGCAGAACCGGCAGCTCTACCGGGAGACATTCGATCTCGCCGATCAGATCATCGGCGACCGCTACGGCTATCGCCGTCCCGCCGGCGGCTTTTTCCTGTGGCTCGACGTCGCCGCGCAGGGCGGCAGCGAGGCGGCGACGCTCGCTTTATGGCGCGAGGCCGGCGTGCGCGTGGTCCCCGGCCGCTATCTCGCCCGCGAGCAGGCGGACGGCAGCAATCCCGGCGCCGATTACATCCGCGTCGCCATGGTGCAGAACAAGGAAACCACCGCCGAAGCGCTGCATCGCCTCGTCGCGGTGCTCGGCTGAGGCAATCGAAGCGCGATGTCGATGCTCGACCGCAGCCTTGACGGAATGGCGCTCCTCTCCGGCCAGCTTGGCGCGCTGCTCAAGCGCCGGCTGCGCGAGGCCGGCGGCATCGCGCTGATCAGTCTCGCCATGATGGCGGCGCTCGCGCTCGCCACCTGGTCGGTGCAGGACCCCTCGCTGAGCCATGCCACCGATGCGCCGGTACACAATTTGCTCGGCCGGCCAGGCGCGATCGCCGCCGATCTGATGATGCAGCTTCTCGGGCTTGGCGCACTGGCGCTGCTGCTGCCGATCGCGGTGTGGGGCTATCGCCTGCTCGGCCATCGGCCGCTCAGCCGCGAGCGGCTGCGCGTCCTGCTTTGGCTTCTCGGCGCGGTGCTGACGGCGGCGTTCGCGGCCTGCCTGCCGCATGGTGGACACTGGCCGCTTCCTTCCGGACTTGGCGGGGTCATCGGCGACGCCATATTGCGTCTTCCGCCAAAGCTCGTTGGGGCGCACCTTGCGAGCGGCTACCGCATGGTGGCGGCGATCATCCTCGCCATCGCCGCGCTCATCGCCTTTGCCGGCGCCGCCGGCTTCATCTGGCGCGAAGCGTTGGAGGATGACGAGGAGGACGAGGAGGACGAGACCGAGGACGAAGACGCCGACGAA
>JASHXX010000320.1 GCA_030043335.1 Xanthobacteraceae bacterium | reverse complement strand
GGCCGCGGCCGCCGCGGCTCCTGAAGCTTGCCGACGGCGCGCTGATCTGGGCGGGACGCAAGGACGACGACGCGGAGGCGGTCGCCGCGGCGCGCCGCGTGGCGCTGACCGAGGCCGAGCACGAATATCGCCGGCTTCTCTACGTCGCGATGACCCGGGCCGCCGACCGGCTGATCATCTGCGGCGCTGATGGCGAGCGCGCGCGGCCGACGGGGTGCTGGTACAACCTCGTCGTCGAGCCGCTGCGGCCGTTTCTGGTCGAGGAAGAAGGCGGTCTGGGAAAGGTCTTCCGCTATTGCCGGCCTGGCGAAGCGGCGGCCGAGGGATCCGCGCGGGCGGCGGAAGCGCCCAAATCCCCCGAAACGCCATCATGGTTGCGTAAGCCGGCGCCCGTCGAGACGCCCCGTACGGTGCCGCTCGCGCCGTCCTCGGTCTTTGCCGACGACTTCCGCGGCGGCGGCTCAACGCCGGCTAGGGGTTCCGCAGCTGAACGCGGCAAGGCGCTCAAGCGCGGCCGCCTCATCCATCGCCTGCTGCAGTCATTGCCGGATATTCCGCCGGCCGGCCGCAACGACGCTGCGCAACTCTATCTCGATCGCGCTGCCGCCGATTTCCTCCCCGCCGAGCGCTCGGAAATTTTGCAGCAGGTCCTCACCATTCTCAACGATCTGATCTTTGCCGAAGCCTTTGCGCCGGGAAGCCGAGCCGAGGTGCCGATCGTCGGGCGCATCGCGCGCGCCGGGGCGCCGGCCATCGCCGTTTCCGGACAGGTGGATCGTCTGGCGGTGACGCGCGATGCCGTGCTGATCGTCGACTACAAATCCGACCGGACCGCTCCGCAAGGGCTCGCCGCGGTGCCGGCGGAGTACGCCGCCCAACTCGTGCTCTACGCCGCGGTGCTGGCGCGCGTTTACCCGGATAAAACGATTCGCGCGGCATTGCTGTTCACCGAGGGTCCGCTCGTCATCGAGGTTCCCGGCGCGGCCACGCAAGCAGCGCTTGCCGCGGCGATCGAGCGGGTCACGCTGCGGTGAAGTTCCCTTGACGCCCGCGGATGCCGTTCATAGGTTCAGCCACCTGCCACATTCCCGAAAACAGCGAGGTCTTCCATGGTCGACAAGGTGACGGACGCGACGTTCGACAAGGACGTGCTCCAGGCGAATGGACCGGTCGTGGTGGACTTCTGGGCGGAGTGGTGCGGCCCCTGTCGCATGATTTCGCCGGCGCTGGAGGAGATTTCCAATTCGCTCAATGGCAAGGTCAAGATCGTCAAGCTCAACGTCGACGAGAATCCGGGCACCGCAGCCAAATACGGCATCATGTCGATCCCGACTCTGATGCTGTTCAAGGACGGCCAGCTCGCCTCCCGCCAGGTCGGCGCCGCGCCGAAGCAGAAGCTGGAGCAGTGGATCACCGCTTCGGTGTGATTTCGCCTGGTCATTGCGAGCAAAGCGAAGCAATCTAGTTGCGACAATTTGGATTCTAGATTGCTTCGTCGCTTCGCGCCTCGCAATGACGATCAATGCCGGAAATGCCGCTTGCCGGTAAACACCATGGCGATGCCGTGTTCGTCGGCGGCTTTAATCACCTCGTCGTCGCGCACTGAGCCGCCGGGCTGAATGACGGCGGTGGCGCCGGCTTCGATCGCCACCAGCAGACCGTCGGCGAACGGAAAGAACGCGTCGGAGGCGACCACCGATCCCTTCGTAGCCGGTTCCTTGAGGCCGCCGGCCTTGGCGGCATCTTCGGCCTTGTGCGCGGCGATACGCGCGGAATCGATCCGGCTCATCTGCCCGGCGCCGACGCCGACGGTCGCCGAATCCTTGGCATAGACGATGGTGTTCGATTTCACGTGCTTGGCGACGCGGAAGGCAAAACGCAGGTCGCGCAGCTCGGTATTGGTCGGCGCGCGCTTGGTCACCGGCTTGAGCTCCATGTCATCGACCACGGCATTGTCGCGCGACTGCACCAGGAGGCCGCCGGCGACGGTCTTGGCGGTGAGGCCCCAAGCGCGCGGATCGGGCAGGCCGCCGGCGAGGAGCACGCGCAGATTCCTCCTCGCAGCGACGATGCCGACGGCCTCTTCGCTTGCATCCGGGGCGATGATGACTTCGGTGAAAATCTCGGTGATGGCGCGCGCGGCGTCGGCGTCGAGCTTGCGGTTGAGCGCGACAATGCCGCCAAAGGCGGAGATCGGATCGCAGGCGAGCGCTTTGCGATAGGCATCAAGGAGGCTCTCGCCCTCGGCGACGCCGCATGGATTGGCGTGCTTGATGATGGCACAGGCGGCGGCGCGGCCGGGATCGAACTCGGCGACGCATTCATAGGCGGCGTCGGTGTCGTTGATATTGTTGTAGGAGAGCTCGCGGCCCTGCACTTGGCGCGCAGACGCGACGCCGAAGCGCCGATCGGGCAGGCGATAGAACGCCGCCGACTGGTGCGGGTTTTCGCCATAGCGCAATTCCTCGATCAGCCGGCCGCCGACTGTGCGGTATCCGGGCGCGCGCTCGCCGAGCGCCGTCGCAAACCAGTTGGCGATCGCGGCGTCATAGGCCGCGGTGCGCGCATAAGCCTTGGCGGCAAGGTGGCGACGCAAGGCAAGCGTCGTCATGCCGGCGTGCTGCGCCAGCTCGGCAAGCACCGCGGCGTAGTCGTCGGCATCAACCAGCACGGCGACGTCGGCATGGTTCTTGGCCGCGGCGCGAATCATTGCCGGCCCGCCGATGTCGATGTTCTCGACGCATGTCTCGAAATCGGCGCCGCGCGCGACGGCGTCCTCGAACGGATAGAGATTGACCGCGAGGAGGTCGATCGGACGGATGCGGTGGGCGTGCATGGCCTCGGCATGCGCGGGATTGTCGCGGATGGCGAGGAGGCCGCCATGTACCGCCGGATGCAGCGTCTTGACCCGGCCGTCCATCATTTCAGGAAAGCCGGTAAGATCCGAGACATCGAGCACTGCAAGCCCGGCCTCGGTCAGCGTCTTGCGTGTCCCACCGGTCGACACAAGCTCGATGCCGTAGCCTGCGAGCGCGCGGGCGAACTCGACTACGCCGGTCTTGTCGGAAACGGAGATCAGGGCGCGCGAAGCGCGGCGCAGGTGCTCAGTCATGGCGCTTTGTTTCATCCTCCACCGCAGAGCGCAAGCGAAGCGGCGAGGAAATCCCGCTAGGTCTCGAGCTTGCGCTCCTCACTGCGGGCCCGCCGCGAGGTTGTCGTCGCGGCGGTGCCGGAGGCGGTCGTTTGCTGGAAGGTCCAGACCACGCGCGGCCGTTTTCGCGCCTGGCCGTAGATCACCATCTGCACGGTGCGGCGCGGGCCGTCGCGGCCGGCGAGATAGACGCTGTCCTCGAGCTCGACGGTATGGTCGTCATAGGTGCTGAAGATCCACACCTCCTTGTTTGGCGCCATCAGCATGACGCTGCGGCCGTCGGTCAGCCGGCTGGCCTTGATCGAGGGGTGCAGATGGAAGCGCACCGCGTAGCGGTCGTGGCTGGTGCGGATTTGCGGGCCGCCGTCGGCGGCCAGGAACAGCTCCTCGCCGGCGAGTCGCTTGCCGTCGGCGGCGAGCGCGAGCGAGCGTTCGTGCACGATGCCGTAGGGGCCGGCGTAACCGTCATGGGCGGCTCGCACCAGCACCGAGTCGGAGCGGTTCTCGCGCGTCACCGAGACGCGGCTCGGGCCGCCGAGCATCGGTGAGCCGCCGAGCACGCGCCGGAACGCGACGGTTTCGACGAAGCGGCCTGACGACGTATCGTTGAACGTCACCGTCGAATGCGCGGCGGTGGCGCGGGCATGCCGACGCCACTCGTCGCGCGAGGTCGCCGGCATACCGCAATTGACGATGATGAGATTCTGCTTCGACGATGAGAACTCGAAGGAGAGACAGCCGGCGTGGGCCTCGAGACTCTCCTCGATCGGCGGCGCGCCGCCGGTGTCCATGATCAGCACGCTGCCGCCGACTTCGAGACGCTGATAGGCGGAATGCGGCGCGTTGGAGAGCGGCGCGCCGCGGGTGTCGTCGTAAGCAAGCAGCGTCATCACCAGGTCGGCCGGCGTCGTCCCCATGCCGTTGAAATGTGCGAAGGTCCCCTCGGAATGACGGAAGAAGCGCAGCATCGCCATCATGCGGTCGATGGCGTTGAGGAGCGGCTGCGGCGGCGCCTCGTTGCGCGACGCGAACACCTGGCGCAGCGGCAGCAGCAGGAGGAGGAGCTCGATGACCGCGGCCGGATTGCGGTTGGCGTGGCCGCCATCGGGAAGAATCTGCCGCTCGATCTCGTGATTGAGCAACTCGGTGCTCGATTTGATGTACTTGGCCTGACCGGCGATGCAAAGCGCGGCATAGCTCAGCGCGATTCGAGCCTGCATGCGCGCGACGCCGCGGCGGGCATCGCCGGCGGTGTGGCGCAGATAGCGGACCTGGCGGACGAGGCTGCGCAGGAAGCGTCGATAGAAGCCGACATCGGCGTCCTGCAGCACCAGCGTCGCCTGGCTGAGCCAGGAGATGATGCGGCGCGCCAGCACATCGGGGCGCCAGCCGAGCGGATGCCAGGCGCCCTGCGCCGCGATCCATTCGTCGATCAGCGCACGGGCATTGGCGCGCGTGATCGTCGATTCGGCTGCACGCAGATGCCGTAGCCAGCTGAAGCCCAGGAGCGCCGTCGCCCATTCCTCGGACGGCGGTTCCATTTCGAACACCGAGCGGCCATCGCAGACCACGATCTTGCCGGCGAAGGCGAAGCGGCCGGCATAGATCTCGTTGGCACGGGTGGCGTCGGTGGTGCGCAGATCCGGCGGCGCGATCAACAGCCGGTCGGCCTTGAGCGGGAAGATCGACCAGCGCAGCAGCGGATGGCCGTTGAGGCGTCCGGCAATCCGCCGCAATCCTCCGCGCAGCAACAGCCACGACAATTTTGCATGATCCGCGACCGACACGCGCGCCATTGCCCAGATCGCCCCTCCGTGGGCGCATTGCGTCGCCGAATCGACCATATCGGATCGCTGCGCCGCCGGCCAATCCGCAGCAAAAATTAAGGTTTTTGCAGCCGTGCGGCATAGAAGCCGTCGAGACCGGCAAGCCGCCAATCAGGATCGGGCAAATGGCAGGGCAGGGTGCGCAGATCGCCATCCTTGCTGATGAACTCATCGCGGCCGAAAACCTCCGACGGTGCGATCGGCACGCGGCGGACGCCGGCTTCGCGTGCGAGCAGATCGGCGACGATATCTTGCGCTTCCTCAGGCTCGAGCGAGCAGCTGCAAAATACCAGGATACCGCCCGGGCGAAGGAGCGTGATGGCGCGCTCGATCAGCCGGCGCTGCAGCGAGGCAAGCGCGGCGATATCGGATGCGCGCTTGCGCCACGGCACGTCGGGATGGCGGCGTATGGTGCCGGTCGCCGAGCAGGGCGCGTCGAGAAGGACCGCGTCGAAAGGTGCAGCGGTCCATTCCGCGACATCGGCGCAGACAAGTTCGGCTTGCAGCGACAGGCGGGCGAGGTTCAGCCGCAGCCGTTCGAGCCGCGCCGGTGCGCGGTCGACCGCGGTGACGCGCGCGCCGGCGGCGGAAAGCTGCGCGGTCTTGCCGCCGGGCGCGGCACAGAGATCGGCGACGCGCCGGCCGCTCACATCGCCGAAGAGGTGCGCCGGCAGTGCCGCCGCGGCGTCCTGCACCCACCATGCGCCTTCGGCAAAGCCGGGGAGCGCGGTCACCGCGCCATGCGCGATCAGCCGTACCGAGCCGGTCGGAATAGCGCGGCCCTGAACGCGCGCCGCCCAGCCTTGCGGATCGCTCTTCACCGTTAGATCGAGCGGCGGCTCATGGCCGTTGGCGACAGCGATGGCGTGCGCGGTGTCGCTGCCATAGGTCTTGGCCCAGCGCGCCATCAGCCATTCCGGCGTGTCGAATACGGCCGGGTCGAGCCCCTGCAGGCGTTCGGCGCCTTCGCGCGCGAGGCGGCGGAGCACGGCGTTGACGAGCCCGGAATAGGGCATCGCGTGGCGGTCGGCCTGCGCAAGCCGGACCGCGAGGTCGACGGCGGCGTGATCGGGTACGTCGAGAAAGAGAATTTGCGCGGCGCCGATCAGAAGCGCGGTCTCGACCCGCGGCGCCTCCTTGGGCACGCCGCGATTAAGGAAGAGACCGAGGAGATGGCGCAGCGTGCCGAGCCGCCGCAGCACCGTCGTCGCCAGCGCGCGAGTGAGCGCGCGGTCGCGTTCGGTAAGGCCGGCAAGGCCGACGGGACGCGCGGCAGCGCCATCCAGCTCTTCGTCGAGCGCACGGCGCCGGCGCAGCACGCCATCGACGATGTCGGCAGCGATCCTGCGGACGGCGAAGCCAGGCACCCCGTCGGGATTGCGCTCACGACGCGCGGTTTGTTTTCGCGCAGCCTTCATCGCCGCCTTCTTCGCACGGTTCGCCGCCGCCCCGCGAGAGAGTTGCGGATGGAGGAAAGCCGCGCCACCTCAAGGTCATGCCGACCGATCAGAAATCGCCGCAGGCGGTCGCGAAGGATCGACCCCGTCGAGGCCCGCTCAGCCCGGCGGCAGAGCGCGCGCTCGCCGAGGCCGCCGCCCGCCGCGCCGAGCGTGACCGCAATCGGACCGGCTCGCCCAAGGAAGTCGGCGGCCGCAACGGCCCCGAGCCGACCCGCTATGGCGACTGGGAGGTGAATGGCCTCGCCTCGGATTTCTAGCGCTTCGGCTTGACATTGTTCCTATCGATTGGAATATAATCCAAGCGCTTAAGGATTTCTTGAGGTTTATACAATTAGAACAACAGGATGGGCATGGTCCACAACCTGACTTTAGCCGGTCTGACGCCGCGCCGCCGTGGCGCGGTGTTTTCGATTTGCCGGGGCGGTTTTTGGCTTGGGCTTGGTGATCGGGACCGTGGCGAAGCCGGTGCTGGTGCCGCAGCGATTGGCACCTGGCGAGCGCACTTTCGCTGCCGTGCGCGATAGCACGGCGCTGTCTGCCGTTGCGCCGCAACGCCGGTTCGATCTGCGGCTCACCTATCCAACGGAGGTGATGCGAGTGATCGACGGCGACACTTTCGCGGCGCGCATTGAGGTGCGGCCGGGGCTCAGCATCGATACCAAGGTGCGGGTTGCGCGACATCGACGCACCGGAGCTTCATGCCCGCTGCGCCGACGAGTACGTCAAGGCGGAGGCGGCGCGCGCCGCGCTGGCGAGATTCCTCGCCGAAGGCGACGTCGCCATCTTCGGGTCGGCATCGACAAATACGCCGGCCGCATCGATGCCGCGGTCTCGACCCGCAACACGGCGGATGTGTCGGCGGCGCTGCGCGAAGGCGGCTGGGCGCGCAGCTATCTTGGCGGGCGCAGAGGAAGTTGGTGCTGATCAGAGGACGGATGTCAGATGTCGGATGTCAGATGTCAGATAGAGACGAGCCGCTTGTCCTTTCCGTCCTCCGTCATCTGTGCGTCTACTCGACCACCACCGGCGTTCCGATGCTGACCCGGTCGTAGAGATCGGTGATGTCGGCATTGAGCATGCGGATGCAGCCGTGCGAGACGAAATGGCCGATCAAGCCCGGCTGGTTGGTGCCGTGGATCGCGTATTCGGTGCCGGCGAGCGTCATCGCTGCGACGCCCATCGGGTTGTGCGGCGAACCTCCCGGGATCACCTCCGGAAGCCTGGGGTTTTCGCGCCTGATCGACTCCGGCGGCGACCATGCCGGGCTGACATACTTGCCGCTGATCGTGGTCGTGCCGGCCCATTGCATGCCCGCCCGGCCGACGCCGACCGGATAGCGGATCGCCTGTCCGCCGCCGAGGAACAGATAAAGCCGGCGCTCGCTGGTGCGGATGACGATGGTGCCGGCCGCATAGTTTTCCGTCGCCGTCACGATATCGCCATGCGCGACCGCCGCGCGCGATGCCAACGCCGACAAACCGACGGCCGCAGCAAGCGCGGCCGCAAACAGAACTTTCCCTCGCATTGTGGAACCCCCAAGCACGCAACAAACAATGCCGGTCCCGGCCTCGGAGCGCGCGGTCACCAAGCGGAAACCATCTTAGTCGAAAACCGGGGCTCGCTCAGTAGCGCCCGTGCAACAAGGTAAAGTTTTCGCAAATTTTTTGGCTGGGGCGCTCGGCGGTACCCGGGGGCCTTACGCGCTCTTGCGGTTCTGCCGGTTGCTGACGAGGTCGTCGACCACGGCCGGATCGGCCAGCGTCGAGGTGTCGCCGAGATTGCCGGACTCGTCCTCGGCGATCTTGCGCAGGATGCGGCGCATGATCTTTCCGGAGCGGGTCTTCGGCAGGCTCGGCGCGAACTGGATGAGATCGGGTGAGGCGATCGGGCTGATCTCGGTGCGCACCCAGTTGACTAATTCCTTGCGCAGCGCCTCGGTCGGCTGCTCGCCGGCCATCAGCGTGACATAGGCGTAGATGCCCTGGCCCTTAATGTCGTGCGGATAG
>JASHXX010000319.1 GCA_030043335.1 Xanthobacteraceae bacterium | reverse complement strand
TAGACGCGCTGCGGCGTCGAACCGCCGGAGAGACAGACGGCGAAGCGTCCCTCGCCGCCGCACGCCCGCGCGACGATCCAGTCGGCGACCCAGGGCGCCAGCTCCTCCGGCGTGGCGAAAATCCGCTCGCCGGCAACGGCGCCCATGCTCACGCGATCGGCCGCCATTCGTGCCCGCCTCGCTCGATCAGCTCCCCGGCCGCCGCCGGGCCGTCGCTCCCGGCCTGGTACGCAGCGAGGTCGCTGCCGTCGGCTTGCCGCCAGGCCCTAAGGATCGGCTCGACCACACGCCAGCCGGCCTCGATATTGTCGGCGCGCTGGAACAGCGTCGGATCGCCGGTCATGCAATCGTAGATCAGCGTTTCGTAGCCGGTGCTCGGCGCCTCGTCGAAGTAATCCTTGTAGTTGAAATCCATCCGCACATTTTCGATGCGGATCTTGGGTCCGGGAATCTTGGCGTTGAAATGCAGCGCCGCGCCCTCGTCCGGCTGAATGCGCAGCACCAGAAGGTTCCGCGTCAGTCTCTCGACCGGCGTATCTCGGAACGGCGTGAACGGCGCACTCTTGAACTTGATGGCGATCTCGGTGCGCCGCGCGCCCAGGGCCTTGCCGGTGCGCAGGTAGAACGGCACGCCGGCCCAGCGCCAATTGTCGATCATCAGCCGCATTGCGACATAGGTCTCGGTGGTGCTGCGCGGAGCGACGCCGCCGGCCGCTCGATAGCCCGGAACCGCTTTGCCGTTGACCGGGCCGGCGGTGTATTGGCCGCGCACCACATCGGCGAGGACGCGGTCGTTCGCCGGCAGATGCGCGGCGGTGATCGCCTTGAGCTTCTCGGTGCGCACCGCGTCCGCGGCAAAGCAGTTCGGCGGCTCCATCGCCGTCAGCGCCAGCAGCTGGAACAGGTGATTGGGCACCATGTCGCGCAGCGCGCCGGTATGATCGTAGAGTTTGCCGCGCTGCTCGACCGAGACCGTCTCGGCGACGGTGATCTGCACGTGATCGATATGGTCGCGATTCCAGATCGGCTCGAACATGCCGTTGGCGAAGCGCAGCACCATGATATTCTGCACCGTCTCCTTTCCGAGGTAGTGGTCGATGCGGTAGATCTGGCCTTCGGAAAACACCTCGAGCAATTCCCGGTTCAGGGCACGCGCCGAAGCGAGGTCGAAGCCGAACGGCTTCTCGATGACGAGCCGCCGCCACGCGCCGCCTTCCTCGCGCGCCAGCCCTGATTTACCGAGCTCGAGCGCGACAGGCGCGAACAGATCCGGCGGCGTCGCCAGATAGAACAGGCAATTGCCGTGGGTGCCGCCGGCGCGGGCGGCATCGTCGAGCTCGGCCTGGAGCCGCGCATAGGTCGAAGCGTCGTCGAAATCGCCGCGGACGTAGCGGCAACACGACAGCAGCCGGTCGAGCGTTTCCGGCGTGGTCTTGGCAGTGGCGTAAGTCCGCAGCGCCTCGCGCATGTTGCCGCGAAACTCGTCGGCGGAGAGATAGCCGCGGGCGACGCCGACGAGGCAAAATCCGTCGGCCAGGAGCTGCGCCGCGGCGAGATTATAGAGCGCCGGCAGCAGCAGGCGTTTGGTCAAATCGCCGGAGGCGCCGAAGATCACGAAGGCGCAGGGATCGGCGCGGCGCAGCCCATGGCGCGGCGCGGCGAACGGGCGCTCGACGACGACGTCCACGGCTACGGCCCCTTCGGCTCGACATGCCCGCCGAACCCCTTGCGCATCGCCGACAGCATGCGGTCAGCAAAGGTCGCATGCTCGCGCGAGCGGAAGCGCTCATAAAGCGCCGCCGACAGCACCGTCGCCGGCACCGCCTCCTCGATCGCCGCCGCGACCGTCCAGCGGCCCTCGCCAGAATCCTCGACCACGCCGGAAAAGCCTTCCAGCTTCGGATCCTCAGCGAGCGCGATCGCGGTGAGATCGAGGAGCCACGAGGAAATGACGCTGCCGCGCCGCCATACTTCGGCGATGTCGGCGAGATCGAGCTGGTAAGGCTGGTCCGACGAGCGGCCGTTGCCGGCGGCGGCGCCCTTGAGGATGCTGAAGCCCTCAGCATAGGCCTGCATCAGCCCGTATTCGATGCCGTTGTGGATCATCTTGACGAAATGGCCGGCGCCGGACGGGCCGCAATGCATGTAGCCGCGCTCCGGCCGCGGATCGCGGCCGTCGCGCCCCGCGGTGCGCGGAATATTGCCGTAACCGGGAGCGAGCGCGGCGAAGATCGGATCGAGATGGTCGACCGCACTCTTGTCGCCACCGATAATCAGACAATAGCCGCGCTCGAGGCCCCAGATGCCGCCGCTGGTGCCGACGTCGACGTAGCGGATGCCCTTGCCGTTGAGATCTTTGGCGCGGCACACATCGTCTTTGTAGAAGCTGTTGCCGCCGTCGATGACAATATCGTCCGCCTGCAAGACGGCAGCGAGCTCGCTGACGGCGTCGTCGGTCACCGTTCCGGCCGGCAGCATCAGCCAGACGATGCGCGGCGCCTTGAGCTTCGCCGCGAGATCGCCGAGGCTCGCGCTTGCGGTCGCGCCGTTACCGGCGAGCGCCGCGACCGCCGCCGCGCTCTTGTCGTAGACCACGCAGGAATGGCCGTTGCCCATCAGCCGCTGCGCAATGTTGCCGCCCATGCGGCCGAGACCCACTATGCCGAGCTGCATCGATCGCCTCATTTCATCGCAACGCCGCGCGCGCGGCCTGGCCGAGCGCGGCGAGGCCGGAAGCCAGATCCTGCGTCAGGTGCGCGCGCAACACCCGGCGGCTGCGCTCGGCAAGGACGCGCAGATCGCCGCGCGCCTGCGCCGCTTCGATCACGCCGAAGCTCGCCTTGCGGCCGGGAATCTGAAGGTCGGGCGCGCTCTCCGCGGTGATCTGCAGGAACACGCCGGAATTCGGGCCGCCCTTATAGGCCTGCCCGGTCGAATGCAGGAAGCGCGGGCCGAATTGCAGACAGGTGGCGACGCGTTTCTTGTCGCGCACGGCGACGCGCAGATCGTCGAGGGCGCGGATATGCGCTTGGCTGCGATCGACATAGGCGAGGAGCGCGAAATAGTCGCCGTCATGGATGCGGCCGAAATGCGCGCCGAGCCAGCTTTCGAGCGTCGCGTTGGCGCCCGCCTGCTGTAGGGCGCGCGCATTACGCTCGTCAGTATAGAGTGCAACCCCGTTCGCCTTGAACACCGGCGTCTCCGCTGCGAGCGAGCCGGATCTCTCGTAGGCATCGGTCAACTCACGCGTCGCGACCTTGCTTGCCTCGACGTCCGGCTGGTCGAACGGGTTGATGCCGATCACCGCGCCGGCAACTGCGGTCGCGATCTCGAAGCGGAAGAATTCCTGGGCGAGCATCTGCGGCGACGCAAGCGCGATGCGGACGACCGGGTGGCCGGCACGTTCGAGCGCGTCGATGCCGTTATCCTGCGCCGGATCGGGGTGAGCGGCGTCGCGCAGCGCGACGAACAGCCGATGCCCATCGTAGACCGACGGATCGCCGAGCGGCTCCTCGGCGATCGGGATCACGCCCTTGCCGTGCTTGCCGGTCGATTCGGCG
>JASHXX010000318.1 GCA_030043335.1 Xanthobacteraceae bacterium | reverse complement strand
GAACCTGGCAGACGTCCCACAGCCGCTCGACCGCGGCGCGCGTCGCGGCCATGGCGCGAACCTCGTCGTCGCGCGCGGCGTGCTCGAATACCATGATGTCTTCGGCTATCGGCGCGCGGATGAGCGCGGTCTCGGTCGGCGTTGCAGCGAGCGTCGCCTGCAGCGCGCCGATCGAGGAGAAATCGAGATCAGTATTGCGCCATTGCAGGATCTTCACCGGCTCGAAGGTGTGCGATTCGAGCGCCTGGACGAGGTCGGTCTCGAATGGCGGGCAGCGTCCGGTGGTGCCGAAGCTGCCGTCGCGGGTGGCGCGGCCAGCGCGGCCGGCGATCTGCGCCAGCTCCGAGGGCGAAAGCTTGCGGAACTGATAGCCGTCGAACTTGCGGTCGGAGGCAAAGGCGATGTGATCGACGTCGAGATTAAGCCCCATGCCGATGGCGTCGGTCGCCACCAAATAGTCGACCTCGCCGGACTGATAGAGCGCGACCTGCGCATTGCGGGTGCGCGGCGACAGCGCGCCGAGCACCACCGCGGCGCCGCCGCGTTGGCGGCGGATCAGCTCCGCGATGGCATAAACCTCCTCCGCCGAGAAGGCGACGATCGCCGAGCGGCGCGGGAGCCGGGTGAGCTTCTTGTCACCGGCAAAGGTCAGCTGCGACAGCCGCGGGCGGCTCAAGACGCTGACGCCAGGCAGAAGCCGCTCAATGATCTGGCGCATGGTGGCGGCGCCGAGCACCAGCGTCTCCTCGCGGCCGCGCCGATGCAGCACGCGGTCGGTGAAGACGTGACCGCGCTCGAAATCGGCAGCGAGCTGGATTTCATCGACAGCGAGGAAGGCGACGTCGAGGTCCTGCGGCATTGCCTCAACCGTCGCCACCCAGAAACGCGGATTCGGCGGCTTGATCTTCTCCTCGCCGGTGACGAGCGCCACCGCCTCGGCCCCGACCCGCTCGACCGCGCGGTTATAGACCTCGCGCGCCAAAAGCCGCAGCGGCAGCCCGATCACGCCGGAGGAATGCGCCAGCATCCGCTCGATGGCGAGATGAGTCTTGCCGGTATTGGTCGGCCCAAGCACGGCGGTCACCCCGGCGCCGCGGGCGCGCTGGTCGCGATTGGCGGATTGCGGAAAGGAGATCGGCATCGAAGGCCCGGGCCGTGCGCAGCACAGCGGCTGCATCTGTATCACAACATGACGCTGGAAAGGGCTGTGCTTAAGGTGTGGAACGAGTCTGGAACGAATCGCGGCCGAATCGGCGACTCGCCCGATGTTCGAATTCGTTCACGCGACATATGGCGGCAGAAGCGGCGCGCAATACCAGATCGGGGGCCCGACCCCGATCCGGCGCCATTTTTCCACGCTGCGAGCGTTAACGGCATTCGCGATTAGAATTCCACGCTGAGTCAAGGGCCGGTCTCCTGTGGATTATGGGGACGGCACTGACGCCGCCGCGGCGGCAGACGCGGCCCATCAGCGCCTTACTGCGTCTTCGCGGCGGCGGTCGAGCGCGGCGGACGCGCCGCCGACACGAATTGCGTCGCCTGCAGCACGCCAAGCCCGATCGGTGTCGGGATCGAGAAGCGGTAAGGCACCAGCACGCGCGTGCCCGAAATCGGCGCCAGCCAGACCTCGGCGTCGCGCAGCGCGACGAGATATTTGATCGCCGGCCGTTCCGGGACGTAGCCGGAAATCGGCTGAAAGTACACGGCGCAGACCACGACCGGCCCCTCGTAGCCGCGATCCGTCTTGACCGCCTCGATGCGTTTGAACTCGCTCTGCAGATCGTAGCGCACGCGACCGTCGAACACGGAGATTCTGCGGTTGCAGGCCTCGGGCATGATTGGGTCGCCGGTGCCGGCGACGCGGTCGAGCACCGAGGTCATGGGGTCGAGCACGCCGCGGCGATCCCCGTCGCTGACCGGAACCAGAGCCGGATTGGGCTTGACCGGCGGTTCGACCGAATAGTCTTTCACATTGCCGCCGGAAAGCGCCATGCGCACGTCATCGACGCGGCCGCGGTCATAGTTGATGGTGGCGACATAGCTCGTCGGCACCATTTGGCCGCCGCTGACGGTGCCGCGCGAGACGCTGGTTCCGTGGGCGCCAGTGAAGAACTGCAGGAGCCCGGTCGTCGCCCCGCTCGCGGAGGCGCTGAATTGGTCCTCGGCGATCTCGACCGCCCAATTGCCGCGTCCGATCGGAATTCCGGCAAGCGTGACGACATATTCGGCATCGAGCCGCCCCTGTGCAGCGGCGACCCGAGCCGAGTCCGCCGCGGCGCCGACGACGACGCCAACCGCGACGGCGAAGGCGCATCCTGCGCGGCGAGCGAGCGGTTGCGGCGGCACGAACACGAAAGGACGGTTTCCCTTGAGGCGGCGCGGAAAGGGTTCGACGGCGGCCCCTGACAACGAGGCGATACCGCGCGGACCCGCCTGTAACACGAATTGCGTGGTTCTGTTTTGTCGCAGAATGCGTCGTTTCTGTGATTGGCGCCGCGGGCGCGGCGACAACCATGTTGACCGTGGCGGTGCGGCCGGCGCTTGACGCTCCCGCGGGCAGTTACTATAGGTCCGCGGCCCTTTTTGCCCCACATCGTCCGGTCGGCGCTCGTCGCGCGGAGAATACGTGGACTTATCGCGAGGACTTACCGCCATGTCACGGCGCTGCGAACTGACCGGAAAGAGCCGCCAGATCGGACATCGCGTCAGCCATTCGAACCGCAAGACCAAGCGGCGGTTCCT
>JASHXX010000317.1 GCA_030043335.1 Xanthobacteraceae bacterium | reverse complement strand
ACCAGAATGAACAGGTAGACGTTGAGGGCGATCGTCGCGACCAGGATCAGCAGTACGATCGCCGGCCAACGCAGCGCGTCCGCCAGGGTTTGGCGATAAAAGCCGAGCACCGCGTCGAATACGCGCTCACCCCACACCTTCCAGCGGGCCGGCTGTTCGTCCACCGCCGGCATCGCGACATAGGCGCACATCATCGGCGTCGTCGTCAGCGACACGACCAGCGAGATCAGGATCGCGATCGACAGCGTCATCGCGAATTCGCGGAACAGCCGACCGACGATCCCGCCCATCAACAGGATCGGCACGAACACTGCGATCAGCGACAGGCTCATCGACAGCACGGTGAACCCGACCTCGCGCGCGCCCTGGAGCGCCGCCTCGCGACGGCCCATACCGGCTTCGATGTGGCGCATCACGTTTTCGAGCACAACGATCGCGTCATCGACGACGAACCCAGTCGAGATCGTCAACGCCATCAGCGACAGATTGTCGAGGCTGTAGCCAAGCAGATACATCGCTCCGAAGGTGCCGATCAGCGACACCGGTACCGCGACGCTGGGTATCAGCGTCGCCCGACTGTTGCGGAGAAATATAAAGACCACAAGAATGACGAGCGCAGTGGCGATCAACAGTGCGCTTTCGACGTCGTGCAGCGAAGCGCGGATCGTTGTCGTGCGATCCATCGTCAGTTGGACATTGATCGCGCGCGGGATCGAGGCCTGCAATTGCGGCAGGATTGCCTTGATGCGGTCGACGGTGTCGATGATGTTGGCGCCGGGCTGACGGTACAAAATGACCAAGACGGCCGGTTTGCCGTTGGCCAGACCCTGATTGCGCAAATTCTCGACCGAGTCGTTGACCTCGGCGACATCGGTCAAATGCACCGGGTTGCCGTTGCGGTAGGCAATGATCAGCGGCTTGTAATCGGCGGCGTGGCTCACCTGGTCGTTGGTGTAGATCTGATACCGGCGAGCACCGTCTTCGAGTGCGCCCTTTGGGCTATGGGCGTTCGCCGAGGACAGCGCGGCACGCACGTCTTCGAGACCGATGCCGTATTTAAACAGCTGCGACGGATTGAGTTCGACCCGCACGGCGGGGAGCGAACTGCCGCTGATCGCGACCTGCCCGATGCCGTCGATCTGTGACAACGCCTGCTGCATGATCGTCGAGGCGGCATCGTAGATCTGACCACGCGTCAGCGTGTCCGACGTCATCGTCAGGATCGCGATCGGCGCATCGGCCGGGTTGACTTTGCGATAGGTCGGGTTCTGGCGCAGATTGGAGGGCAGATCGGCGCGGGCGGCCTGAATCGCCGCTTCGACGTCGCGCGCGGCGCCGTCGATATTGCGGTCGAGACTGAACTGCAATGTGATGCGGCTGTTGCCGACCGTGCTTTGCGATGTCATCTCGGTGACATCGGCGATAATCCCGAGATGGCGCTCGAGCGGTGTCGCCACCGTGGTTGCCATCGTGTCCGGGCTGGCGCCCGGCATCGTCGCTGAGACCACGATTGTCGGAAAATCGACCTGCGGCAGCGGCGCCACCGGCAATTTGAAATAGGCAAACATGCCGGCCAGGGCCAACCCGATCGTCAACAGGGTGGTCGCCACCGGTCGCCGGATGAAAACCGCCGAAAGGTTCACGAAATCACCCTCGAACCGCGTCGCCTCGGCGGGACCGCGGGCATCTTGCCCGCAAGGCGGCCGGGATGGCCGCGGTCCGTGAACGGGGACCCCCGTTCCTCCGGCAAAGGTCAATCGGCATTAGAGGGCCCGCTGCGGCGCCGTGCCGGTGCTCGGGCTGCCGCGCAGCCGAGCGCCGAGCCGATCGAAGCCCAAATAGATGACCGGGGTGGTGAACAGCGTCAAAAGCTGGCTCAAAATCAGTCCGCCGACAATCGAGATACCGAGCGGTTGGCGCAGTTCCGAGCCGGTTCCGGTGCCAAGCATCAGTGGCAAGGCCGCAAAGAGCGCCGCCATTGTGGTCATCAGGATCGGGCGGAAGCGCAAGAGACAGGCCTGATAAATCGCCTCGCGCGGCGACTTGCCCTCGTTGCGTTCGGCGTCGAGGGCAAAGTCGACCATCATGATCGCGTTCTTCTTGACGATGCCGATTAAGAGAATGATGCCGATAATCGCAATGACGCTGAGATCGCTGCCGGCGACCATCAGCGCCAACAGCGCGCCCACGCCGGCCGAAGGCAGGGTCGACAGGATCGTGATCGGGTGAATAAAGCTCTCGTAGAGCACGCCCAGGACGATGTACATCGTGATGATCGCGGCTATGATCAGGATCAACTCGTTGCCCAGTGCGGCCTGAAACGCCAGTGCTGCACCCTGAAACACGGTGATCATGCTGATCGGCATGCCGATCTCTTTTTCGGCCTCTTGGACCGCATTCACCGCCACCCCGAGCGAGGCCCCGGGCGCCAGATTGAATGACACCGTCGTCGCCGGGAATTGACCCAGATGCTGAACCTCGAGCGGTGCGGTCTGCTCCTCGAGATGCGCAAGCGCCGACAGCGGCACCTGACCATTGGTGGCGGTTGACGACGGCAAATAGATCGAACCCAGCGAATTCGGCGACTGCTGTATCGTCGGATCAGCTTCGAGGATCACGCGGTATTGGTTTTGCTGAGTGAAGATCGTCGAAACGATGCGCTGCCCAAATGAATCATAAAGGGCGTTGTCGACGGTGGCCGGGGTGATGCCAAAGCGCGCGGCGGTGGCGCGATCGATATCGACATAGGCCGAGAGACCATTTTCGGAAAATGTGCTCCCGACATCCTCGATCTGCGGGATCTGTTCGAGCCGCGCCAAGAGCTTCGGCACCCATTTGGCAAATTCCGCCGCATTGGCGTCTTCGAGCACGAACTGGTACTCGGAGGGGCTGACCGTCGCATCGATCGTCAAATCCTGCACCGGCTGCATGAAAAGGGTAATACCGGGAATGCGAGCCACCTCATGCTCCAACCGGCGAATGATTTCGCTCGCCGTCAGCGTGCGCTGATCACGCGGTTTGAGGTTGATCAAGAGGCGACCGCTGTTCAGTGTCGTGTTGGTGCCGTCGACGCCAATGAATGAGGTGAGGCTGGCGACGTCCGGATCATCAAGAATAGCGTTGGCGAGTGCCTGCTGACGGTCGGACATCGCGGCAAACGAGACCGACGGCGAGGCAACCGAGATCCCCTGGATCAGGCCGGTGTCCTGGACCGGAAAAAAGCCCTTTGGGATCACAACATAGAGAAAGACCGTCAACACCAAGGTGGCGACC
Organism: Xanthobacteraceae bacterium; assembly: GCA_030043335.1. Lineage (GTDB taxonomy): Bacteria > Pseudomonadota > Alphaproteobacteria > Rhizobiales > Xanthobacteraceae > BOG-931. The sequence goes on along the minus strand of JASHXX010000317.1, from coordinate 573 downwards.
GCCACAACCAAGGTCAGCGGCTGATGATCGAGCACCCGACGCAACAGCCGGCCATATCCGGCGATCAGCCGCTCGAACCACTCCTGGCTCTTGCGCGCTACGAGCGATATCTCGGATGGCCGCTGGTGGCGCAAGATCTTGGCGCACATCATCGGCACCAGGGTCAACGCGACAATCGCAGAGATTACGATCGTGACGGCGAGGGTGACCGCGAATTCGCGGAACAGCCGGCCAACGACGTCGGGCATAAACAGGAGCGGGATCAGCACCGCGATCAGCGAAACAGTCAGCGAGATGATCGTAAAGCCGATCTGCGCCGAGCCTTTGAGCGCCGCTTGCAGCGGCGGATCGCCGGCTTCGATGTAGCGCGAGATGTTTTCGATCATGACGATCGCGTCGTCGACGACAAAGCCGGACGCGATCGTAAGCGCCATCAGCGACAGGTTGTTGAGGCTGAAGCCGGCAAGGTACATGACGGCAAGCGTGCCGACGAGCGACAGCGGCACCGAAAGGCTCGGGATCAACGTCGCCGACGGGCTGCGCAGAAAGACGAAGATCACCGCGACGACCAGC
>JASHXX010000038.1 GCA_030043335.1 Xanthobacteraceae bacterium | reverse complement strand
ATCGCGAAATTCACGCCGACCATGCCGACCTCGACGCGGCTGACGAAATCGCGCGCGGCATCGCCGTCGCGGGTGAAGATCGCGACGCCGTTGCCGTATTCGTGCTCGGAAGGCAGTCGCACCGCTTCCTCGTAGTCCCTCGCGCGAACCACGGAGAGGACCGGGCCGAAAATCTCCTCCTTGTAGATGCGCATCTGCGGCTTGACCTCGTCGAACAGGCAGCCGCCGATGAAATTGCCGTTTTCGTAACCTTGCAGCTTGAAACAGCGGCCGTCGACGACGAGTTTGGCGCCTTCCTTGACGCCGAGATCGACGTAGCTCTTGACCTTCTCCAGGTGCGCGCGGGTGATCATCGGGCCGTAATCGGCCTGGGCATCGGTCGAGGGTCCGATCTTGAGGCTCTCGACCCGCGGCACGAGCTTCTCCAAAAGAATATCCGCAGTCTTCTTGCCGACCGGCACCGCAACGGAAACCGCCATGCAGCGCTCGCCGGCGGAGCCGTAGCCGGCGCCGATCAGCGCATCGACCGCCTGGTCCATGTCGGCGTCGGGCATCACGATCATGTGGTTCTTGGCGCCGCCGAAGCATTGCGCGCGTTTGTTGTTGGCGCAGGCGGTGGCATAGACGTACTCGGCGATCGCCGAGGAGCCGACGAAGCCGACTGCCCTGACCCGCGGGTCGGTCAACAGCGTATCGACCGCTTCCTTGTCGCCGTTGACAACGTTGAGAACGCCCTCAGGCAAGCCGGCTTCGAGCAAGAGCTCGCCAAGCCGCATCGGCACCGAGGGGTCGCGCTCCGACGGCTTGAGGATGAAGGCGTTTCCGCAGGCCAGCGCCGGGGCAAATTTCCACATCGGGATCATGGCCGGGAAGTTGAACGGCGTGATGCCCGCGACGACGCCGAGCGGCTGACGCATCGAGTAAAGATCGATTCCGGGGCCGGCGCCCTCGGTGTAGTCACCCTTAAGGAGGTGGGGAATGCCGCAGGCGAACTCGACCACTTCGAGGCCGCGCTGCACGTCACCCTTGGCGTCGGCGAAGGTCTTGCCGTGCTCGGAAGAAAGAAGCCGCGCCAGATTATCGAACTCCTTCTGCGCCAGCTCGAGGAATTTCATCAGCACGCGCGCGCGCCGTTGCGGGTTCGTCGCCGCCCAGGCCGGCTGCGCCCGCTCGGCAACGGCGATCGCGTGCTCGACCTCGGCGCGCTTGGCCAATGCAACGCGCGCTTGCACCTCGCCGGTGTTGGGATTGAAGACGTCGCCGAAGCGCCCGGACGCGCCCTTGACCTCTTTGCCGCCGACGAAATGGCCGATCTCCCTCATTCGCTTTCTCCCTGATACGCGACCGGCGCCGGGCGCCGTTTTTGCTGCGCCATTGTGCGGCTTTTTTCGCCGACGGTCACGGGGGCTGCGGCGGGTCTTTTGTCGCGCGGCGAACGCCGCTGCGGGCGCCTCGCGGCCAATCGGATATCAAAGGTAACCGTCCCTTAAGCGCGGGGGCGGTACGTTGTGCCCAGCCGGCGCGCCGTTGCGGCGGGGAGTTTTGTTATGGATATTTCAACCGGCCTTGGCCTCGCCGCCGGGGCGACGGTCGTCGTGACCCTGATGCTCATGGGCGGCGACCTGCGCATGTTTGTCAGCGATCACGCCGTCATCATCATCTTCGGCGGATCGTTTGCCGCGACCTTGATCCGCTTCCCTCTGACCGCGATCTTTCATGGGCTGCCGCTGGGCGCCAAATTCGCCTTCACCATGCGGCGCATGACCCAGCGCGAGCTCGTCGACGAGATCGCCGGGCTCGCCGAAATCGCGCGCAAGCAGGGGCCGATCGGGCTGGAAAAGGTCGAAATCGAGGACCCGTTCCTGGCCAAGGGCATCCGCTTCGTCGCCGACGGCTACGACGCCGAGTTCATCCGCGACAATCTCGAGCGCGACCGTGACAATTTTCTCACCCATCTCGACGAGGGGCAAAAGATCTATCGAGCCGTCGGCGATTGCGCGCCCGCGTTCGGCATGATCGGAACGCTGGTCGGAATGGTGCAGATGTTCGCCAACATGACCGACCCCTCCAAGCTCGGTCCGTTCATGGCCACCGCGCTGTTGGCGACGCTCTATGGCGCCGTGGTGGCGAATATCATCTGCTTGCCGCTCGCCGACAAACTGCATCTCAAGCTGGTCGATGAGGAAATCAACAGAACGCTGATTATCGACGGCGTGCTGATGATGCGCGACGCCAAGAGTCCGACACTGGTGCGCGAGATGCTGCTCGCCTACCTGCCCGAGAAGCACCGGCACCAAGAGCAGGAGGCGGAGCCGGTGCCGGCGTGATGGGTCCGACGCAGGGGTATCGACCATGGCACGGCGTAAGGAAGCAGCGCACGGCGGTCACGGCTGGTTCGTCACCTTCGCCGATCTCATGGGCTTGCTGGTCAGCTTTTTCGTGATGCTGGTGGCATTCTCGAATCAAGACGAGCGCAAACTTCAGATCGTAGCCGGTTCGATGCGCGACGCCTTCGGCGTCCAGAACAATGTGCGCTATTCCGGCGTCATCGAGGTCGACGGCCTGCCGACGCGGCCCAAGCTCAAGAACTCGGCGCACATCCAACCTGAGGATGCATCCGCGACGCCGACACCGGAGGACCAGGACAGCAAGCGCCAATTCGGCGCCAAGATCCAGGCCGACCGCTCCTTCGCGCTCGCCGCGGCGTCGCTGCGCCAAGCCTTGCAGGACATGCCGGAGCTCGCCGAAGCCTCCAAGCACATCATGGTCGAGGAGACCAAGGAAGGAATGAATATCGAAATCGTCGATCAGGAAGGGCGCTCAATGTTTGCCGAGGGCTCCAAGGAGCCGTATGAGCGTACCCGCCGTATCATCGAGAAACTCGCCGGCCCGTTGAAGGCGCAGCCCTATCGGGTCTCGATCACCGGTCACACCGCCGCCTCCAAGACGGCGCCGCGGCCCGACTACGGTCCTTGGAACCTGTCCGTGGACCGGGCCAACGCGGTGCGCCAGATCCTCGAACAGGAAGGGATGCCATCGGCCAGCTTTTACGCCGTGGCCGGGAAGGCCGACACCGATCCGCTGTTTCCCGACGACCCCTTCATCGCCGCCAATCGCCGCGTGACCATCACCCTGATGCGCGAGGCGCCTCCGGCGCCCCCGGACCTGCGGCCCTAGAGCACGCCAGCGATCGGCGGAAGTTGCAGCCGGCGCGCTCTTATCCTCTTGCCCGCCTTAAACGGCGTGAACAATTGACGGCTCTGGTGAGTGGCGTTTACGGCCGGCGCCGAGCATGACTTCGCGGCGCAGAGAGTGTATAGGCCCGGCCCTGCATCGGGCGCCGATGCAGCGGCACCCAGGAGCAGGCGGCATCGTGCCTCGAATTCCATGATCGACAGCGTGACGGCCCCCCTGGCGAGCGACCTGCCCGCAGACGGCGGCGCCGAGGCGCGTTCCGGCGCTGGGTTGTGGGGTCTCGCGCTCGGCAGCATCGGTGTCGTCTATGGCGACATCGGCACGAGCCCGCTCTACGCCTTGCGCGAAGCGGAGGTAGCCGCTTCCGCCGGCGGCAGCGGCGACCTTGCGCGGTCCACGGTGCTCGGCGTGCTCTCGCTCGTCCTGTGGGCGTTGATCGTTATCGTCACGCTGAAATACGTGCTGATCCTGCTGCGCGCCGACAATAACGGGGAGGGCGGCACGCTCACGCTGATGGCGCTCGCCGCGCGCGCCGTCGGCACCCTGGGCCGGGCGGCCGGGGTCGTGGCACTCCTCGGCATCATCAGCGCCGCCCTGTTCTACGGCGATGCCCTGATCACGCCGGCGCTGTCCGTACTTTCCGCCATCGAGGGCATCGATGTCGCTACACCGGCGCTGCACGCCTATGTCGTGCCGCTCACCGTCGTGGTCCTGGTGATCCTCTTCGCATTTCAGTCGCGCGGTACGGCGCGAGTGGCGGCGCTGTTCGGTCCGATCATGTCGGTCTGGTTTGTGGCGATCGCGATACCCGGTCTGCTGTGGATCGCGGCTGATCCCGGCGTGTTGCGGGCGTTCGATCCGGCCCACGGCATCACCTTCCTCGCCCATCACGGCATGGTGGGCTTGTTCACGCTCGGCGCGGTGTTTCTCGCCGTGACCGGGGCCGAGGCGCTGTACGCCGACCTCGGTCATTTCGGCCGCTTGCCGATTCAGCTGGCTTGGCTCTGTCTCGTTTTGCCGGCGCTCGCTCTCAACTATCTCGGCCAGGGCGCGCTCGTTTTTGCCCACCCGGAGGCGATCGCCAATCCATTCTTTCTGCTCTATCCGGACTGGCTGCGCATCCCGATGGTGGTGCTGGCGACGGTGGCGACCGTGATTGCCAGCCAAGCCGTGATCACCGGCGCGTATTCGCTCACCAGCCAGGCGATCCAGCTCGGCCTGTTGCCGCGGCTCGAGATCCGCCACACCTCCGCGCAGCAGGCCGGCCAGATCTACATGCCGCGAGTGAATGCGCTGCTGCTGGTCGGCGTGCTCCTTCTGGTGGCGCTGTTTCGGTCATCGAGCGCGCTCGCCTCGGCCTACGGCATCGCGGTCACCGGCACGATGGTGGTCACCGGCATGATGGCCTTCGTCGTTATCTGGCGAATGTGGCGCTGGTCGTTAGTCGCCGCCGCGGCGCTGATGGCGCCGTTTCTCATGATCGATCTGACGTTCCTCTCCGCCAACATGCTCAAGGTGGTCGAGGGCGGCTGGGTGCCGTTGGCGCTCGGCGGCGTCTTGATGCTGGTGATGTACACCTGGCGCCGCGGCACCAAGATCCTGTTTGACAAGACCCGCCGGCTTGAGACACCACTCGACGACTTGGTGCGCGCGCTCGAGCGCAAGCCGCCGCAGCGCGTTCCCGGCACCGCGGTGTTTCTCACCAGCGATCCGAAAAGCGCGCCGACCGCGCTGCTGCACAGCCTCAAGCACTACAAGGTGCTGCACGAGCACAATGTCATCCTCAGCGTCGAGACGACGCATACGCCGCGCGTCGAGCCGGCAAAGCGCGTGCGCATTGAGCCGGTCGGTTCGACCTTCATGCGCGTGCTGGTTCGGTTCGGCTATATGGAGACGCCAAATATTCCCAAGGCGCTGGCGATCGCCCGCAAGCTCGGCCTGCAGTTCGACATCATGGCGACCTCCTTCTTTCTGTCGCGGCGGGCGCTGCGGCGGGCGCCGCGCTCGGGAATGCCGCGCTGGCAGGATCGGCTGTTCATCACGCTCGCCCGGTCGGCCAACGATGCCACCGACTATTTTCAGATACCGACCGACCGGGTGGTCGAGGTCGGCACTCAGGTCAATATCTGAGCCCAAAAGGCGCTTGATTCCTGCTGCGGCTGACGCAAGCTGGCGGCTCGAGTTGTGTTAGGATCCCCAAGGAGATGACGATGTCGGACCGACCGGGTGGAGGAGGCGGCGTGCGCGATCTGACGCCGCAGGAGGTCGCCGACGGGCTCAAAGAAGGCCGCGTGGTGCTGGTTGACGTGCGCGAGCCGAACGAGACCGCGCTCGAGCGCTTTCCGGGCGCCGTTCTGGTGCCGCTCTCTTCGTTCGATCCGGCCACGATCCCGGCGCCGCCGGGGTCGGAAATCGTTTTCGCCTGCCGCTCCGGCCGCCGTTCGGCGACCGCGGCGCTGGCAGCGCAGGAGCAGGGCTTTGATTATGATTCCCATCTCGCCGGCGGCATTCTGGCTTGGAAGGCAGCCGGCTTTGGAACTGCTAAATAATTTTGGCTAATAGCTGTGCCACGGCACAGTTTCAATTCGCGACCTCATCCTGATAGTTCGGTGAGTGGTGCGCGTAGACATGGTCAAGCGTCTTGAGCGTCATGCCCAAAAAGCCAGCCACCTTCCACGGATCATCGCCTCTCGCCATCATCCACGTCGCCCGCGTATGACGTAGCGTGTGCCGCGTGACGCCCTTCAGGCCCGACGCTTTTAATGTCTTGCGCCATGCGGTGTGAGGGTCCGCAATTGGCTGGCCGCCGATGTGACAAACGAAGTCACACCTAGAGCCATCGAGTCGTTTCCAGCGCTGTAGGTGTGCGAGGACTTTGCGACCCAGTCTCACAGGTGGCGCACGCTTCTTCGCATCCTGTGGGGACTCCTTCGGCACGCGATATAGGACGCGCGCGTTTAAATCGACTTGGCTCCAACGCAACCGCATGACAACACCGGGTCTCGAACCGGTGTGTAACCCGATCAGGATTGCGCGACGCAAATAGGGATACGGACGCGCAGCGCGTAGCAACCTGGCTGCTTCAGATATCGTCAGCCACCTCGTTCGCGGCGGATTGGCCGGTGGTTTCCAAAATTGGGGTTGAACCTGCAGTGGTCCGTATTCCGACCGGTGCCAACAATTCACCGCTAACCGCAGAATTTTTAGGTCGACCATCGCCGCCATTGACGGAACGCGCACTAGCGTAGTCCTTGCATGACTTCATAGAAATGTTCGGCCACTGACTTTTCGCCCCACCACTTGAGCAAGTTGCTAAGGTTATAGGCGATGTTGCGCGCAGTCTTCTTGAGCGGCGCTACTTCGGTGCCATACACGGAAAGGACATCGGCGATTAGCGGCGTACTGGATGGTTTCGGCTTATGCTTGTGGGCGATATACGTGGCGAGGAGCTTTTCAGCTTGAACACTGTTTCGTTCGCCCGCTCCAGTGCGGATGAAACGCGTTCCGTCCCTAACGATCCATTGGCCTCGTTTCGGATCAAGGTAAAGTCTTGGCCCCTTGGCTCGACGCGGCATTTGGTGA
>JASHXX010000037.1 GCA_030043335.1 Xanthobacteraceae bacterium | reverse complement strand
GTCACCCTGTCGATGGCGCTCGCCACGCCGCAATTGCTCAAATACTTCGACAACTGGACCGGCGGCGTGCAGGGCATCAACCTCGTCAAGGTGGTGCCGCCGCCGGGGCTCGGCCTCGACCACGACCGCTGGCTTTATCTCCTGGTTCTTGCGGTGCTGATCGTGGCGATCCGGGTGGCCGCCAACATCCTTCACGGCCGCACCGGCCGGGCGCTGGTCGCAATCCGCGACCACCCGATCGCGGCGGCGGCGATGGGCATCCACAACGCCCGCTACAAGACGCTCGCCTTCGGCATCAGCACGCTGTTCACCGGGGTCGCCGGATCGCTAGCCGCGATCGTCGTCAGCTATGTCTCGCCCGAGGGCTACGGCATGTTCCTGTCGATCGCGTTCCTGGTCGGGTCGACCATTGGCGGGATTGCGACGATTAGCGGCGCTTTGGTCGGCGGTCTTTTCATTGAATTCGTGCCCAACTTCGCTAATGACATCTCTGACGCCGCTCCGGCGGCCCTTTATGGGCTGGCGATGCTGCTGTTCATGTACGCGATGCCGCTCGGCGTGGTCGGCTCACTCGCCCCCTTGGTCTCGCGCTGGCTGCGGCAAATACAGGCGCGCAGCGCGACTCTCGGAAGTGAAAAGTAAAAAAGGAAGCGAAAAGCAGGAACGGAGGAAATCATGGCAATGAAATCACGCATAGTGACCGGCCTGCTGATGGCCGGGCTTCTGGTCGCCGGCAGCCTCGGTCTCGCCGGCGGGCTCGCTTTAGCTGCTGGCCAATACGGGCCCGGCGCCAGCGACACCGAGATCAAGATCGGCAACACCATGCCCTATAGCGGCCCGGCTTCGTCCTACGGCGCCATCGGCAAGGCCGAGAGCGCCTATTTCAACATGATCAACGAGCAAGGCGGCGTTAACGGCCGCAAGATCAACTTCATCAGCCGCGACGACAGCTACAGCCCGCCGAAGACGGTCGAGCAGGTGCGCAAGCTGGTCGAGGAAGATCAGGTGCTGTTCCTCTTCAACACGCTCGGCACCCCGCCCAACACCGCGATCCAAGGTTACATTGACGAGAACAAGGTGCCGCAGCTGTTCGTCGCCACCGGCGCCGACAAGTGGAACGATCCCAAGAATCACCCTTGGACCATGGGCTGGCAGCCGAGCTACCGGATCGAGGCGCGCATCTATGCCCGCTACATCCTCAAGAACCTGCCGAACGCCAAGATCGCGGTCCTCTATCAGAACGACGATTTCGGCAAGGATTATCTGATCGGGCTGCGCGAAGGTCTGGGCGACAAAGCCGACAAGCTGATCGTCGCCACCCAGACCTACGAGACCACCGATGCGACGGTTGATTCGCAGGTCGTGGCATTGCAGGGCAGCGGCGCCGACACGCTGTTGACGGCGGCGATCCCGAAATTCGCCGCCCAGGTGATCCGCAAGGTCTATGACATCGGCTGGAAGCCGACGCACTTCCTCAGCAACGTGTCGACCTCGGTCAAAGCGGCGCTGCAGCCGGCCGGGCTCGACAAATCGATCGGGATCATCTCGGCGGGCTACGGCAAGGAAATCACCGATCCGAAATGGCAGAGCACGCAGGAATACAAGGACTGGCTCGCCTGGATGCAGAAATACAACTCGCAGGGCAACATCGCCGACGCCAACAACGCCTATGGCTACGGCGTGTCGCAGACCCTGATCGCGGTGCTCAAGGCGTGCGGCAACAACCTCACCCGCGAGAACGTGATGAAGGAGGCGGCCAACGTCCATGACCTGAAGCTGCCGTTGCTGCTGCCCGGCATCAGCGTCTCCACCAGCCCGACGGATTTTGCTCCGATCAAGCAGATGCAACTGGAGAAGTTCGACGGCACGACCTGGGAGATGTTCGGTCCGGTGATCTCGGGCGCCTCGAGCTAGGCGACCCGCATCTCGCATCGACAAGGAGTGGCCGGCCCAGTGCCGGCCACTCGCACGTTTGGCGTCGATTCGCTATGGTCGCGGAAACGCTCCGCCGCGAGACGACGACAAATAACCACCCGGGAGGACATCATGGCAGCGCTGAAGACCGTCGTGAACGGCGCCTCGGCGGCCGGCCTTGTTCTCGCATCCGGCCTCGCCTGGGCCGCCGGTCAATATGGACCCGGTGCTGGCGACACCGAGATCAAGATCGGCAACACCGTGCCCTACAGCGGCCCGGCCTCGGCATACGGCACCTTCGGCAGGTCGGAGGCCGGCTATTTTACGATGATCAACGAGCAAGGCGGCATCAATGGCCGCAGGATCAATTTCATCAGCCGCGACGACAGCTACAGCCCGCCCAAGACCGTCGAGCAAGTGCGCAAGCTGGTCGAGGAAGACCAGGTGCTCCTGATGTTCAGCACGCTCGGAACCCCGCCCAATACCGCGATCCAAGGCTATCTGAACGACAACAAGGTGCCGCATTTGTTTATCGCCAGCGGCGCCGACAAGTGGAACGATCCCAAGCACTTTCCCTGGACGATGCCGTGGTCGCCGAGCTACCGGATCGAAGCGCGGATTTTCGCACGCTATATCCTCAACGACATGCCGCAGGCCAAGATTGGCGTACTCTATCAGAACGACGATTTCGGCAAGGACTACCTGATCGGGCTGCGCGAGGGACTGGGCGACAAAGCGGGCAAATTGATCGTCGCTACGCAGTCCTATGAGACTACCGACGCGACCGCCGATTCGCAGATCGTGGCGCTGCAGGGTAGCGGCGCCGACGTGCTGCTGACGGCGGCGATTCCCAAGTTCGCCGCGCAGACGATCCGCAAGGTCTACGATATCGGCTGGAAGCCGACGCAATTTCTTTCCTACGTCTCGAATTCTGTCGGAGCGGTGATGAAGCCCGCCGGACCTGAAAAGGGCGTCGGCATCATCTCGGGGGCGTTCGACAAGGATCCCACCGATCCGCAGTGGCAGGGGACGCCGGAGTATCAGGACTGGCTGGACTGGATGAAGAAATACAATCCATCCGGCAACCTCGCCGACGCCCTCACCGTCGACGCTTACGGGCGGGCGCAGACCATCGTCGCGGTGCTCAAAGCGTGCGGCGACAACCTGACCCGCGAGAACGTCATGAAGCAGGCGGCGAGCATCCACGACCTGAAGCTGCCGATGGTCCTGCCCGGCATCACGATTTCGACCAGCGCCGACGACTATGCCCCGATGAAGCAGATGCAGCTGCAGAAATTCGACGGCAATACCTGGAAATTGTTCGGCACGGTCATGTCCGGCGCCGGCAGCTAATCCGGCGGCGCGGCGTCATTGCCCAGCACCGCCGTTTGCACGACGAGGCCGCGGGCGCGCGCGTCGGCGACGCCGAGCGCTCGCAACGCCATGAGGGTGAGCGACTGCACCACCTCGCGTTCGCGGCCGGAAGCGTCCGTCGCCAGCGGACCGATCAAGCCTTCGACGAGAAGGCCGAGGATCGCCACAGCCGCAAGCGTCGAATCCTGATCCGGCAGGTGGCGGCCGGCAATTGCCGCGGCGATGCGGCCGGCCAATTCGGCGATGAGCGCTTTGCGAAAATCGAGCCGGGCGGCATCGAGCTCCGCGTCGACCGGCTCGGCGACCGCCGCGAAAGCGAGCCGGCGGCTGCGCGCGGCCCGCACGGCAAAAGTCATGATCACGGCGCAAAGCGCCGAGAGCGGTCCCGGCGCGGCCGCCGCGGCGCGGCGCAGCGCGGCGATCTCACGCTCGGCGAGCGCGGCGAGCAAGGCCGCGACCAGATCGGTCTTGGCCGGGAAGTAGCGATAGACCGTGCCGGCAGCGATGCCGGCGCGCTCGGCGACCGGCGCGATCTGCACCGCCGCCATGCCGCCCTCGCTTGCCGCCTGACGCGCGGCGGCAATGATGGCATCGTGCCGCGCGGCGAGGCGGCGCACGACATTCTCGGTGCGGCGATAGGGCATGGCAGGCAGACGCCGGTTAGAATCGCCGCCGTATTGTAGCAAAAGATGAACTAGGATTCAGCGGCTGTCGTTGCGAGGATCTACTCGCCCCTCTCCGCGAGCGCCTTGGCGCGGATCTTGGCGAGCGTTGTCGCCGGGGTGATTGCCTCCGGATCGATGGCAAGCCGGATGATCGCGGGCTTGCCTGAGGCCAGCGCCTCCTTGAACGTCGCAGCAAAATCGGCGGTGCGCTCGACCGAGGCGCCGAAACCGCCGAAGGCGCGTGCATAGGCGGAGAAGTCGGGATTACGCAGATCGGTCGCGATGATGCGGCCGGGATATTTGCGCTCCTGATGCATGCGGATGGTGCCGTAGATACCGTTGTCGGCAACGAGAACGATGAGCGGCAGGCCGTACTGTACGGCGGTCGCGAATTCCTGTCCGTTCATGAGGAAATCGCCGTCGCCGGCGACACAGACGACGGTGCGCTCGGGATAAAGCCGCTTCATCGCAACGGCGGCGGGAACGCCATAGCCCATCGAGCCCGAAGCCGGCGCCACATGCTGGCCGAAACGGCGGAAGCGGAAGAAGCGGTGAATCCAGGCGGCGTAATTGCCGGCGCCGTTGCAGATGATGGCATCGCCGGGAAGATTGTCGCGCAGCCACACCATCACCGCGCCGAGATTGACGCCGCCCGGCTGCTCGGTCGGCTGGT
>JASHXX010000316.1 GCA_030043335.1 Xanthobacteraceae bacterium | reverse complement strand
CCGCGCTGGCGCTTGGCAAGCTGCCACACGACGCAGCGATGGATGATGTCTTGGCGCGGCTCCAACCCGAAAATGGCGTCGGACACCGTAAGCGAGCCCGCGGCCTTGCCCTCGAGCGTGGTGACTTTGAGCTCCATGTCACTCGCCCTTCTTCTTCGAAGCGGCGGTCTCGGCGAGCTTGAACTTGCCGGGCTTTGGCGCCTCCTTCGGCAGTTTCTTCTTCACCGCGTCGCGTACCGTGATCCAGCCGCCCTTGACGCCGGGGACCGCGCCCTCGACCAGGATCAGGCCGCGCGGCACGTCGGTCTGCATGACCTTGAGATTGAGCGTTGTTACCCGCTCGACGCCCATGTGACCCGCCATCTTCTTGTTCTTGAAGGTCTTGCCGGGGTCCTGCCGGCCGCCGGTTGAGCCGTGCGAGCGGTGCGAGATCGAGACGCCGTGGCTCGCGCGCAAGCCGGCGAAATTCCAGCGCTTCATCGGACCGGCCCAGCCTTTTCCGGTCGAGGTGCCGGTCACGTCCACATATTGTCCGACGACGAAGTGATCCGCGGTGATCTCGGCACCGAGCGGGATCAGCGCGTCAGCGTCGACGCGGAATTCGGCGAGCTTGCGCTTCGGCTCGACCTTGGCGACGGCAAATTGGCCGCGGTCGGCCTTGGTCGTGCGTTGCACCTTGCGCGTGCCGGAGCCGAGCTGAAGCGCGACGTAACCGTTCTTCTCCTTGGTTCGGTGCGCGACAACCTGGCAATTGGCGAGCCGCAGTACCGTTACCGGCACGTGCTCGCCGGCCTCGGTGAAAAGCCGCGTCATCCCGACCTTTTGTGCGATCACCCCGGAACGCATTGTGATCCCCGCTGCCTCAGAGCTTGATCTCGACGTCGACGCCGGCGGCGAGATCGAGCTTCATCAGCGCATCGACGGTCTGCGGCGTCGGATCGACGATGTCGAGCAGACGCTTGTGCGTGCGCATTTCGAATTGCTCGCGGCTCTTCTTGTCGATGTGCGGCGAGCGGTTGACCGTGAATTTCTCGATCCGGGTCGGCAGCGGGATCGGCCCACGCACCTGCGCGCCGGTGCGCTTTGCCGTATTGACGATCTCCCGCGTCGACGCATCGAGGATACGATGATCGAACGCCTTGAGCCGGATGCGTATGTTCTGGCCGTTCATGGTATTGTCTCTGCCCCGTCACGGCCGGACTTGGTCCGGCCATCCACGCCTTTTTGGTCCACTCTTAAGTCGCGGATGCCCGGCACAGGGCCGGGCATGACGACGATCTTCGCTACTCCACAATGCTGGCGACGACGCCGGCGCCGACGGTGCGGCCGCCCTCGCGGATCGCGAAGCGCAGCTTCTCCTCCATGGCGATCGGCACGATCAACGTTACCTCCATGGCGATGTTGTCGCCCGGCATCACCATCTCGGTACCTTCCGGCAGCGTCACCACGCCGGTCACGTCGGTGGTGCGGAAATAAAATTGCGGCCGGTAGTTGGTGAAGAACGGAGTGTGTCGCCCGCCCTCCTCCTTGGTGAGGATGTAGGCCTCGGCCTTGAACTTGGTGTGCGGCTTCACCGAGCCGGGCTTGCACAGCACCTGGCCGCGCTCGACTTCCTCGCGCTTGGTGCCGCGCAGCAGACAGCCGACATTGTCGCCGGCTTCGCCCTGGTCGAGAAGCTTGCGGAACATCTCGACGCCGGTGACGACGGTCTTCTGCGTGGCGCGGATGCCGACGATCTCGACCTCTTCGCCCACCTTGATGACGCCCCGCTCGATGCGGCCGGTGCACACCGTGCCGCGACCGGAAATCGAGAACACGTCCTCGACCGGCATTAGGAACGGCTGGTCTTTCGGGCGCTCGGGCTGCGGGATGTATTCGTCGACCGCTTTCATCAGCGCATTGATCGAGGTCTTGCCGAGCTCCTCGGTCTTGCCCTCGAGCGCCGCGAGCGCCGAGCCCTTGATCACCGGAATCTTGTCGCCGGGGAAATTGTACTTGGACAGAAGCTCGCGCACCTCGAGCTCGACAAGCTCGAGCAGCTCGGGATCGTCCACCATGTCGACCTTGTTGAGGTAGACCACGAGCGCCGGCACGCCGACCTGGCGGGCGAGCAGGATGTGCTCGCGGGTCTGCGGCATCGGGCCGTCGGCCGCGCTCACCACCAGGATCGCGCCGTCCATCTGTGCGGCGCCGGTAATCATGTTTTTCACATAGTCGGCATGCCCGGGGCAGTCGACGTGGGCGTAGTGGCGCTTGTCGGTTTCATATTCAACGTGCGCGGTCGCGATAGTGATGCCGCGCGCCTTCTCTTCCGGCGCCTTGTCGATCTGATCATAAGCGGTGAATTGCGCCTGGCCTTTTTCCGCCAAGATCTTGGTGATCGCCGCGGTCAACGTCGTCTTGCCATGATCGACATGGCCGATCGTTCCGATGTTGCAATGCGGCTTGGTGCGCTGGAATTTTTCCTTGGCCATTGTTCGGCTCCTCGGCTGTTAGTCAAAATCTGGCATCGCGTTCTGGGTTTCTCAGGCGGTCGCCGCCGGGGCATCAGGCATATTTGGCCTGAACCTCGGCGGCGACCGCCTGGGGCACTTGCTCGTAGTGATCGAACTGCATCGTGAATGTCGCGCGCCCCTGGCTTATGGAGCGCAGATTGTTGACGTAGGAGAACATGTTGGCGAGCGGTACCATCGCCGAGATGACGTTGGCGTTGCCGCGCATGTCCTGGCCCTGGATCTGGCCGCGCCGCGAGTTGAGATCGCCGATGACCGAGCCGGTATAGTCCTCCGGTGTCACCACCTCGACCTTCATGATCGGCTCGAGCAGCACCGGGGCGCCCTTCTGCAGCGCCTCGCGCAACGCGGCACGCCCGGCGATCTCGAACGCCATCGCCGAGGAATCGACATCGTGCGAGGCGCCGTCAACGAGGCTGACCTTGAGGTCGACCACCGGGAAGCCGGCGAGCACGCCCGAGCCCAGCATCGCCTCGAGACCTTTCTCGACCGCCGGGACGAACTCCTTCGGCACTGCGCCGCCGACAATATCGTTCTCGAACACAAAGCCGCCGCCCGCCGCGGTCGGCTCGGCCACGATCTTGATGCGGGCGAACTGGCCGTGGCCGCCGGTCTGCTTCTTGTGCGTGTAGTCGACGGTGGCGGGCCGCGTGATCCGCTCGCGATAGGCGACCTGCGGCGCGCCGATATTGGCGTCGACCTTATAGGTGCGCTTCAAGATATCGACCTTGATGTCGAGATGGAGCTCGCCCATACCCTTGATAATGGTCTGGCCGGATTCCGGGTCGGTGGTGACACGGAACGAGGGATCCTCGGCCACGAGCTTCGCCAGCGCGACGCCGAGCTTCTCCTGATCGGCTTTCGATTTCGGCTCGATGGCGATCTCGATCACCGGATCGGGGAATTCCATCTTTTCCAGGATTACCGGCTTCTGCGGATCGCACAGCGTATCGCCGGTGCGCACTTCCTTCAGTCCGGCCAACGCCACGATGTCGCCGGCAAAGGCTTCCTTGATGTCTTCGCGGTTGTTGGCATGCATCAGCAGCATGCGGCCGACCCGTTCCTTGCGGTCCTTGGTCGAGTTCAGCACGCCGGTGCCGCTCTCGAGCTTACCGGAGTAGATGCGGCAGAAGGTGATGGTGCCGACGAACGGATCGTCCATGATCTTGAAGGCAAGCACGGCGAGCGGCTCGCTGTCGGACGGCTTGCGCTCGACCTCGTTGCCCTTGAGATCGACGCCCTTCATCGGCGGCACGTCGAGCGGCGACGGCAGGTAATCGACGACCGCATCAAGCAGCGGCTGCACGCCCTTGTTCTTAAACGCCGAGCCGCACAGCACGGGAAAGAACGTGCCGGCGATGGTGGCTTTGCGGATCAGGCGCTTGAGCGTCGCGATATCCGGCTCTTTGCCTTCCAGGTAGGCGGTCATCGCGGCGTCATCGAGCTCGACCGCCACCTCGACGAGCTTCTCACGGTATTCCGTGGCTTGGTCCTTCAGCTCTGCCGGAATCTCGATGTCGTGATATTTGGCGCCCAGCGTCTCCTCGTCCCAGACGAC
>JASHXX010000315.1 GCA_030043335.1 Xanthobacteraceae bacterium | reverse complement strand
AAACTCTCCGGCGTCGGCGGCCGGGCGATGGCGGCCGCAGGGATTGCGAGTCCGTTCTCGATCGGGGAATTTTCACTGTTCGGCTACCTCGCGATCCCGCAGCGGCTGCCGAGGATCCTGCGGCGGATGCGCGAGATCGTGGACGCCATTGTCGCCGCCCGCCCGGACGCGCTCGTCATCATCGACAGTCCGGAGTTGACGCATCGGATCGCGCGCCGGGTGCGCCGCCGCTCGCCCGCGATCCCGATCCTCGACTACGTCTCTCCGTCGATCTGGGCATGGCGGCCGGGGCGCGCCCGCGCCATGCGCGCTTACATCGACTGTATTCTCGCGATCCTGCCATTCGAGCCGGCGGCGCATCTGCGGCTCGGCGGGCCGCCGTGTTTCTATGTCGGCCATCCGCTGATCGAGCGCGTCGCCGAACTGCGGCCGAATGAGATCGAGGCGGCGCGGCGCGGCGCCGACCCGCCGCTTCTCCTCGTCCTTCCCGGCAGTCGGGCGAGCGAAATCCGCCGGCTCCTCGCCATTTTCGGCGCCGCGATCGAGCGTGTCGGCAAAGCCGCCGGGCCGCTCGATCTGGTGCTGCCGACAGTGCCGCATCTCGAAGCACGGATCCGCCGAGGCACCGCCGGCTGGTCCGTGACGCCGCGCATCGTGGTCGATCCGGCCGAGAAGTGGGCGGCGTTCCGCCGCGCGCGCGCCGCGCTCGCGGCATCGGGCACGGTGACGCTCGAACTCGCGCTCGCCGGGGTGCCCACGGTTGCCGCCTACCGTCTGCCGGTGGTCGAAGAGATCATTTTGCGGCTGTCGCAGCCGCAGACCGCCCTGCACAGCGTGATCCTCGCCAATCTGGTCATCGGCGAAAACGTCATCCCGGAATTCTTGCAGCGGGCCTGCACGCCCGACAGGCTGGCGCAGGCGTTGCTGCCGCTTCTTTCCGACACGCCGGCGCGTCGGCGGCAAGCCGAGGCGTTCCAACGCCTTGACGAGATCATGGAGCTCGGGATCGCGCCCAGCGCCAAGGCCGCCGCCATCGTGCTCGAGGTTGCCCGGCGCGGCCGCCGCTAGAGCCTGATTGGGAAAAGCGCGGTGCCGAACCGGCTGGCTGTCAACCGGCGGTCTTCGTTGAGCCGGCGCGTCGCGTCATCGCGAAGTCGCTATAGTGGGTGCGCGAAGACGATCGTCGCGTAAGCCGGGGAAGCTTCCATGCAAGACACGACGGCGCCAATTGCGCCGCTACAGAAGCCGCCGTTCACCTACAGCGCCGGTCCGCGCTTTGCCGAGCTGCAGCGGCGCTATCCGACCGTCGACTATTTGCGCCGGCGCGCCCGGCGGCGCGTCCCGCGTTTTGCCTTCGAATATGGCGACGGCGGCTCGGGCAAGGACGATGCCGGCATCCGGCGCAACTGGGCGGCATTCGACGCCATCGAACTGGTGCCCCGCTACGGCGTGATGCCGGCGCTGCCGCCTTGCGACATCGAGCTGTTCGGCCGCCGCTATGCGGCGCCGATCGGCATTGCGCCGATGGGCGGCCCGGCGATCGTATGGCCCGGGGCGGACCTGCATCTCGCCCGCGCCGCGCAGCGCGCCCGCATTCCTTACGTGCTGGGCACCGTCGGCGGCGCCACCATTGAGCGCATCGCCGAGATCGCGCCGGACGTATTCTGGTTCCAGCTTTACCGGCTGGCGAAGAACGACCATGCCATCGGCGTTGATCTCGTCCGCCGCGCCGCGGCTGCCGGCTGCCACACCCTGGTGCTGACCATCGACGTCCCGGTGCGCACCACGCGTCCGCGCGAGGCGGTGACCGGGCTCGCCGGCTCGTTTCGGTTCGACCACAACATCGCCATGCAGATCGCGCGCTCGCCGGCCTGGGCGATAGCGCTGTGGAAGTATGGCATTCCGGGGTTCGACAATCTGCGCCCCTACGCCGACAAGAGCGCGTCGCTGCAGGAAGTGATCGCGTTCACGCGTCGCGAGATGGGCGGCGCTTTCACCTGGGAGGAGATCGCGAAATACCGCGACCGCTGGAAGGGCAGATTTGTGCTCAAAGGCGTCATGCATCCGCAGGACGCCGAACGCTCGGTGTCGCTCGGCGCCGACGGGATCATCGTGTCGAACCATGGCGGGCGCCAGATCGAGGCGCTGCCGGCGGCAATCGACGTGCTGCCGGCCGTGGTCCGCCAAGTCGGCGGGCGCGCGACGGTAATGATGGATTCAGGCGTGCGCAGCGGCAGCGACGTAGCGCGCGCCTGCGCGCTCGGTGCCGCGGGCGCCTTCGCCGGCAAGGCCTTCCTGTGGGGTCTCGGCGCGCTCGGCGAGGAGGGGCCCGGACACGTCATCGACCTCCTGATCCAGGAGACGCAAGCCGCGCTCGGACAAGTTGGCGCGCACGGTTTGGACGAGTTGCGTTCGCTCTCGATCCGGCACGATCGCGCACTCCGGTTCTGACCCCGAACGCGTTGCGAAGGGCGCGGAAGACAACTAGCGAATTCGAAAGTGAAGTGCGGCTCGGCCTATTTCTTTCTCGGCGTCTATCTGTGAACGCTGCCGTTTACCGCAGCGCAATCTCAAGCCGCTTCGGCGCCCTGCCGCGGTCGCCAGATCGCCGTATGGGTAATTTCGGCGACGCTTGTCTTCCCGTCGGCGACGACGATGGCGTCGAACTCGACGACGGCGTGCCCCTTGGACGAGACCGCGTTCGCGGTGATCTTGGCGCGCAGCGTTAGTTCGTCGCCGAGGCGCGCGGCGGCGTGATGGCGCACCTTGCTGCCGAGGTGAATCCACGGACCGAGCACGACGTTCTGCACCAGCGCCTGGTTGGCAAGCCGCAGGATCTGCCCTGGATGGACCAGCCCTTCGCTGCGATATATCGGATCGGTTTCGCGGATGTCGTCGAGATAGCGGGCCAGCATGGCGCGGTCGATGATCGTCGGCGCAATGCCGAGCGCGCGCCCCGGCGCGAGCGAGGTCTCGCTGGCCGGCGGCCGTTCCTTGGGCGGTACGCCGAGCGGCAATGAATCAAACACCGGTCGCGGTCGTTGGTCCGACGGCAGGAAAGCTCGCCCGGTGGCGCAAAGCTCGCCGGCGCTCTCGACCGCAAGGGCGAGCTGTTCGTTTTCCTCGGTTGCCGACACGCGGGCCAGGGCGCCGTCATAGACCGGCTTCAGGAAACGGCACGCCGCCGCGCCGCCTTCGAGCCAGGCGCGGCCCCAACGCTCAACCGGCATGTGCGCCATATACGCATAGACCTCCACGCCCGGGACGAGCCCGCCGCGGAATCCGAACCGGCGCGCGATTGAATCGTCGTGAATCTTGTTCTCAGAAGCCGCCGCGGTGTTGAACGCGCTGACTTCGTGGGCGGCGAGCAGTTTCGTCATCGTCCTTCCTTTGGACAAAGCCGGTGCCCCGCGCGATGCAGGAGTCCCGAAGCCCGCCATATCGCACAATGGCTGGACGCCGACCCTATTATCCGACCACGCGCAGCAGCGGCCAAGCGGTCAGCCAGCCCTTTGATTGAATGCGATCCAGATAGGCTTGATGCTTTTCGGCTGCGAACCGCCGCGTCGGCCTGAGAGTGAGATTGAACAAATCGTCGAGGCCGAACGGCGCCGCAAACTCGCAAGCACCCTGCGCGGCGTATCGTGCCGCCACCGCAGTTGCAGTTTCCGGCCAACCGCGCATCGCTTGGACGGCCGAACCATAAGGAGCATCGCCATTGCGCAGGTGCATCCTGGCCTGATTTTTGACCGACCAGACGATCGACGAATCCAAGGCACGCAGCGCTGCTTCGAGTCGGGCGTCTTCTGCGTGTTGGGTGCGTTCGGCTGAGAACCATATGACGTCGACATCGCCGAATTGGCGGGAGGGCGGGCGGCGATGCAGGTGGTCCCAGACCGCGTTCCTGATGAAGCCCGCACCCACCTAGCAGTCGGGCAAGCCCAGCGAATGCACCATGGCCAGGACCCGGCACCTTATCGGGTCATTGCTCAGGATCGCCGGTAATGCCGATTCGTGATCCACGACCCAGACCATAGGCACGATGGCCGCTAAGCCCGCTTGAATGCCGGCATCACGTCGCTCGCGAACCAGCGCAATTGCTCCTTGAATTCCTCGGGCGCGAGGCCCTCGGCCCAATGGATCATGAAATTCTCAAGCCCGGGATATTTTGCCTCGATCGATTTAATGGATTCGATCACCTCGGCCGGCGGTCCGCACAGCCAGGCTTTCTGGGCAACGCCGTCCTTGAGCGAGGGGGTTCGCGCCGGCGCGCCCGGCGAGCCCCAGGTGCGGCCCTCTTCATCGGCGTAGCGCACGAAGCCGAACGGCGCGAACCATTTGAAGCGCTCGTCATGCGCGGGCTCGAGCCCGCGGATCGCCTGTTCGCGGCTCGCCGCGAGATAGACGCCAGCGCCCCAGATCATGTCCTCACCGAGCTTTTTGTTGCGGCCGTGCTTGCAACATGCGGCCTGATACGCACGCACGACATCGTCGAGAATCTTCTCGCCGTTGAGCGTCACCATGGCCTTGAGGCCGTATTGCGCCATCAGCTCGATGGTCTTACCGCTCGCGATCGGCATCCAGATCTCGACCGGCAGGTGCTTTGGCCGCGGCACAATGGTGATGTCCTTGAGCCGGTAGCCGCGATAGTCGACCGGCGGCGGACACTCGTAGTATTTGCCCTTAAAATGGAATGACGGCTCGTTGAAGCAAGTCAGCAGGAGCCGCAGCTGCTCCTCGAACAGCTCGCGGTTCTTCTCAGCGTCGAGGAGCGGTGCGCCGAAGGTCTCGACCTCGCGGGTGTGATAGCCGCGGCCCACGCCCATGACGATACGGCCGTCGGTGACGATGTCGGCCATGGCATAGTCCTCGGCCATGCGGATCGGATGCCACATCGGCAGCACGTTGAAGGCGCAACCAAACTTCAGGCGCTTGGTCTGGGTGGCGAGCCAGAGCCCGAGCTGGATGAGATTGGGGAAGACCTCGTAGCCTTCGCGCTGAAAATGATGCTCGGCCGTCCACAGCACGTCGAAGCCGAGCTCGTCCATGAGCTGGGCGACCTCGCGCGCGGTGAAGAACGCCTCGCGCAGCCGCTCGTCGGAATAGCGGCGCTCGTTTGCTGGGGTGCCGCCGAGCCCGATGTTGTCTAGCTCGATCTGGCCGACATAGAGGACATGGAATTTCCTGATCATGCGTTCCTTCCCGGGGGGACATAGCTCGAAGCTTCTAAGCCGCCGTAATTCTACGATATTTCGGGCGCGCAATGGAGACCGTCAGCGTCCCGCTTGCCTCACCCCGGCGTCCCGACTAATGAAATCATCGATTTTCCTCGATCTCCTCGGACTTGGGGAGCGTGCAATGGACGATCGGACCAAGACGGCCACGCTGGGCGATGAGGCGTCGCTGCGTGGGCTTTACCCGCAGCCCAAGGAGCTCGCGATCCGCAAGCAGCTCGACCGGCTCGACGTCCATTGCCGCAATTTCATCGCTCATTCGCCCTTGGTCGTCGTCGGCTCGACCCGTCCCGGACGGGGAACCGATGTGAGCCCGCGCGGCGACGCGCCGGGCTTTGCCCGGGTTTTGGACGATCATACGATTGCCATCCCCGACCGTCCCGGCAATAACCGCCTTGACACGATGTCGAACATCGTGGCCGACGCCGAGGTCGGGCTGCTGTTTTTCATTCCCGGCATTGACGAGACCTTGCGAGTCAACGGCACGGCGCGGCTCGCGCGCGACCCGCAACTCCTGGCCGCGGCCGCAGTGCAGGGGCGCGAACCGCGCCTCGTCATTCTGGTCACGGTGCGGGAAGCCTTCCTCCACTGCGGCAAGGCCCTCAAGCGCGCCCGCCTCTGGCAGGACGATTATCGCGTCGAGCGAAAATCCCTGCCGTCGCTTGGGCGCATGATCGTCGAGCAGACCAAGCCGGCCAATGTCACCGTCGAGCAGGCCGAAGCCTATATCGAGAATAACTATCGCACCGAACTCTATTAGCGCGGTTCGCACGTTGCGTGGCGTGGCCGTTTTTGGCAATGTCCGCGCCGATTTGCGATCGGCGCACCCGAGAATTGCGCGCGGCGCTCCTTCCATCCGGGCCGGGTTTCAGCTCTGGCCCCCATTTACCGGGGTCCTTCCATGACGACTTTGTGGCTCATCGTTCTCTGCGGCGTTCTCGCTCTGGCATACGCCATTTGGGCCACCTTCTCGGTGCTGCAGGCGGACCCCGGCAGCACCAAGATGCAGGAGATCGCCGCGGCGGTGCGCGAAGGTGCGCAGGCCTATCTGCGGCGGCAATACACCACGATCGGGATGGTCGGCATCGTGATCTTCCTGATCGTCGGCTATTTCCTCGGCTGGCTGGTCGGCGTCGGATTTGCCATCGGCGCGATCCTCTCCGGCGCCGCGGGCTTCATCGGTATGAACGTGTCGGTGCGCGCCAATGTGCGCACCGCGCAAGCCGCCATCGGCTCGCTCGCCGGCGGGCTCGAGATCGCCTTCCGCGCCGGCGCTATCACCGGGCTTTTGGTCGCCGGTCTCGCGCTCCTCGGCGTGACGCTGTATTTCACGTTCTTGACCGGCGCGCTCGGTCTCGCCCCGAATGACCGCACTGTAGTCGATTCCATGGTGGCGCTCGGCTTTGGCGCTTCGCTGATCTCGATCTTCGCCCGGCTCGGCGGCGGGATCTTCACCAAGGGCGCCGACGTCGGCGGCGACTTGGTCGGCAAGGTCGAAGCCGGCATTCCAGAGGATGATCCGCGCAATCCGGCCACGATCGCCGACAATGTCGGCGACAATGTCGGTGATTGCGCGGGCATGGCCGCCGACCTGTTCGAGACCTATGCGGTGACCACGGTCGCGACCATGGTCCTTGCCGCGATTTTCTTCGGGCCGGTCTCCGCCGAAATGGTGACGCGGATGATGACCTTCCCGCTCGCAATCGGCGGGGTCTGCATCATCGCCTCGATCCTCGGGACGTTCTTCGTGCGGCTCGGCGCAAGCCAGTCGATCATGGGTGCGCTCTACAAGGGAATGATCGCGACCGCCGTGTTCTCGCTCATCGGCATCGCCGGCGTGACCCACTACCTCATCGGCTTCGGTCAACTGGAAGGCGTCAGCTATTCCGGCGCGCAATTGTTCTATTGCGGCGTCACCGGCCTCGTCGTTACCGCGTTGATCATCGTGATCACCGAGTATTACACCGGGACCGATTATCGGCCGGTGCACTCGATCGCGCAGGCCTCGGTCACCGGTCACGGCACCAATGTGATACAGGGGCTCGCGGTGTCGCTCGAGGCGACTGCCGGTCCAGCCCTGGTCATCATCGCCGGCATCCTGGTCAGCTTCAATCTCGCCGGCCTGTTCGGCATCGCCATTGCGGTCACGACGATGCTGGCGCTCGCCGGAATCGTCGTTGCGCTCGACGCGTTCGGGCCGGTTACCGACAATGCTGGCGGCATCGCCGAAATGGCCGGCCTGCCCAAAGAGGTGCGCAAGTCGACCGATGCGCTCGACGCCGTCGGCAACACCACCAAGGCGATAACCAAGGGTTACGCCATCGGCTCCGCCGGTCTTGGCGCCTTGGTGCTGTTTGCCGCCTACAACCAGGACCTCGCCTTCTTCATCAAAGACCCGGCGGCGCATCCTTATTTCAAGGACGTGTCGCTCAATTTCTCGCTCAGCAATCCGTATGTCGTCGCCGGCCTGTTGTTCGGCGGGATGCTGCCTTATCTGTTCGGCGCGCTGGGCATGACCGCGGTCGGCCGCGCCGCCTCCTCGATCGTCGAGGAGGTGAGGCGGCAGTTCCGCGAGCGGCCGGGCATCATGCAAGGCAAGGACAAGCCCGATTATGGCCGCGCCGTCGACATGCTCACGCGCGCGGCAATCAAGGAAATGATCGTGCCGTCGCTATTGCCGGTGCTGTCGCCGATCGTCGGCTATTTCATCATTTACTTCATTGCCGGCGGCGGCGCTGCCGGCAAATCGGCGGCGTTTTCGGCGCTCGGCGCGATGCTGCTCGGCGTGATCGTCACCGGTCTGTTTGTGGCGATCTCGATGACTTCGGGCGGCGGTGCCTGGGACAACGCCAAGAAATACATCGAGGACGGGCATTATGGCGGCAAGGGTTCCGACGCCCACAAGGCGGCCGTGACCGGCGACACCGTCGGCGATCCCTACAAGGACACCGCGGGGCCGGCGGTCAACCCGATGATCAAGATCACCAACATCGTCGCGCTGTTGCTGCTGGCGATCCTGGCGCACTGGGCTCACTGATCTCTGGACCCTCCCGGGGCGAGCGGCAGTCTTCATAAGGTCGCCTCGCCCCGGCTGACTCGAGCGCCCTCGAAAGA
>JASHXX010000314.1 GCA_030043335.1 Xanthobacteraceae bacterium | reverse complement strand
GACGCAAGGGTGATCTCCGACCGCCGGCAGGGACAAGCATGGTCAACACCGCCCAGGCATGGTCTTCAGAACTGCGCGGTGCGAGCCTGCCGTCCGCAGCCGCGCGCGGCCTGCCGGTTTTCCTGCGGCGCCGCTCCACCATCGCGGTGCTGCTGTGCCTGCCGTTGCTGATTATCGTTGCGGGCCTCATCGTCTATCCCGCCTGCTATTCCATCTATCTGTCGATGCTCAACAAATCGCAGACGCGGTTCGTCGGCCTTGCCAATTTCCGCTATCTCCTGTCCCGCGACGCGTTCCTGATGGTGGCGGAACAGACGGCGATCTTCGCCATCACCGCGGTGGTTTTCAAAGCGCTGATCGGGCTCATCACCGCGCATCTCGTCAACAATCTGCCGGGCAAGGGCCAGCGCAAGTGGCGCGGCATGCTGCTGGTGCCCTGGGTCATCCCGCTGGCGCTTTCCTCGCTGGCCTGGTGGTGGCTGTTTGACCCGACCCACTCAGCGTTCAATTACGTGCTGTCGAGCCTCGGCTATGACGAGATCCCGTGGCTGAGCAATCCGTATTGGGCGCGGTTTTCCGTCATTCTCGTCAATGTCTGGTACGGCGCTCCCTTCTTTCTGATCATGTACCTTGCCGCGCTCAAGTCGGTGCCGGAGCAGCTCTATGAGGCGGCGGCGATCGACGGCGCCAATGCCTGGCAGAAATTCCGCCACATCACTTTGCCGATGATGCGCAACATCATTGCCATCACCGTGCTGTTCTCCCTGATCGTCACCTTCGCCAATTTCGACATCGTGCAGATCATGACCGGCGGCGGACCGCGGAATATGACGCACGTATTCGCGACTTACGCCTTCATGCTCGGCATCCGCTCCGGTGATCTGCCGCTCGGCGCCGCCACCTCGCTGTTCATGTTTCCGATCCTCGCCATTGCCGCGATCTTCATCCTGCGCGGCGTGCGCAAGCGCGGCCGGGAGCTCGGATGAGCAGCGTCGCCCTGCCATGGCGCGCCGGCCGCGGCTTCGGCTTGCGCGCCAGCTTGCGCCGCAATCGGCGCTGGGCGCTGATCCTGTCCTACGTGTTCCTGACCGCGTTCGCGGTGTTCTTCCTGATTCCGCCCTACTACATGATCGTCACCGCGCTCAAGAGCGACGCCGAGGTCGCGCACATGGCGACCAATCCGTGGATCGTCGCCGACGGCCTTACGCTCGATCAATTCCGGATTCTGCTGACCCAGACCGATTTCCTGATCTTTTTCAGGAATACCGTCATCGTCACCTCGTGCGTTGTCGCGATCACCATGGTGGTCAGCGTGCTGGCGGCGTTCTCGCTCGGGCGCATGCGGTTCTGGGGTTCGAGCATCCTGGCGACCGGCATTTTTCTGACCTACCTCGTTCCTGACACGCTGTTGTTCATCCCGCTGTTCCAGATCGTCAAGGCGCTGGGGCTCCTCAACTCCTACTGGGGCATGGTGCTGGTTTATCCGACGCTGACGGTGCCGTTCTGCACGTGGATCATGATCGGCTACTTCCAGTCGATCCCCAAGGAGCTCGACGAGGCGGCGCTGATCGATGGCGCGGGCCATATCCAGCTGCTCACCAAGATCTTCATTCCGGTGGCGCTGCCCGGCATCATCGCGGCGACGATTTTCGCCTTCACCGTGTCCTGGGCGGCGTTCGTCTATCCGATGGCGTTTCTTTATTCCGCCGACCAGCAGGTGCTCACCGTCGGCACCGTGACGAGCCTGATCCGCGGCGATGTCTACAAGTGGGGCATGCTCATGGCCGGCGCGCTCGTCGCGGCCGCGCCGCCGCTCGTGGTCTATGCCTTCCTGATGGACTACTACATTGCCGGCCTGACCGCCGGCGCCACCAAGGGCTGAACGACCGTGGCCGAAGTCGCGCTGCGCAACGTGGTCAAACGCTTCGAGGACGTCGAAGCGGTGCACGGCATCAACCTCGATGTCGCCGACAATGACTTCGTCGTGCTGGTCGGCCCTTCGGGCTGCGGCAAAAGCACGACGCTGCGCATGGTCGCGGGCCTCGAAGAAGTCACCTCCGGCGACATCTTCATCGGCGGCGAGATCGTCAACGACGTGCCGCCGAAGGATCGCGACATCGCCATGGTGTTCCAGAACTACGCGCTCTATCCGCACATGACCGCGTTCGAGAACATGTCGTTTGGGCTGAGGCTGCGCAAATTCCCCAGGGAGGAGATCAAGCGGCGCGTCGATCACGCGGCGCGCATTCTCGACATCACTGCCCTTTTGGACCGCAAGCCGAAGGCGCTGTCCGGCGGCCAGCGCCAGCGCGTCGCCATGGGCCGCGCCATCGTGCGCAATCCGAAAGTGTTTCTGTTTGACGAGCCGCTCTCGAACCTCGATGCCAAGCTGCGGGTGCAGATGCGCACCGAGATCAAGCGGGTCCATCAGATGGTCAAGACCACCACGATCTACGTCACGCACGACCAGGTCGAGGCGATGACGCTCGCCGACCGGGTCGTGGTCATGAACAACGGCTCGATCGAGCAGATCGCGACGCCGCAGGAGCTTTATCACCATCCGAAGACGCGCTTCGTCGCCGGCTTCATCGGCTCGCCGGCAATGAACTTCATCCGCTGCTGGCTGCAGCCAAGCGGCGGCGGATTGCGCGTGCGCATTTCCGAGGCGATCACCCTGCCGGTGCCGTCGTCGCGGTCGCCGCGCTATCAATCGCTCACCGGCAAGGAGCTGATTCTCGGGCTGCGCCCAGAGCACATCACCGAGCCGCGGCGCGGCGACGGCGACGCCGATTGCGAGTTCGCCGCAACGCTCGACGTCGTCGAGCCGATGGGCATGGAGACGATGGTGTTCTTTCGCATCGACGGCCAGGAAATCTGCGGCCGCGTCGATCCAGGCAGCGCGGCCAGGCCCGGCGACCCGATGCGCTTGCGCGCCAACACGGAGCACATGCATCTGATCGATCCGGCGACGGGGTCGGTGCTCTGACGCTATCGAGCCGCGACGCGCCGTCTGCGCCACCGCATCCTCAGCTGCGTTCCGAAAAAAGTGTCAAGACGGTGTCGCCGTCATGACATCATGGCAGCTCTTCGTTTCGACAACCGACATAACGGGCGTGTGCCGTGCATGCTAGAGTTGCAGTATCCGAGCAATATTGCCGACCGTCGGTTTTGCGCGCAGTCGCCGCTTCGATGCTCGACAAACCGGTTTGCCGGCACGTGTTGTGCGGATCGCTTGCAAGCTCTGAACCGATCCGGTTCGCAACGACCGGATCGATAATCGATAAACAAAAGCCGGGAGGGAACTGATGCATAGACGTGCTTTTCTGACGACGACGGCCGCGGCTGCGACCGCGGTGACGTTGAAAGCCGCCGCCGCGGCGACCGTCATGCCGTACGGCGAAACCGGGGTTCCAGGCAGAGGCACCGAACCGCTGCCGTTGGGGCCGCTGCCGGGCGGCCGCTATCCGGATCCGCATGTCGAGTCGCTCAAGAAGCCTAAAG
>JASHXX010000313.1 GCA_030043335.1 Xanthobacteraceae bacterium | reverse complement strand
GCCAGAATGTAGGAGCCGCCGAACTGGGCGATGACGTCGCCAAGCTCCGCGGTTCCGATCTGGGTATTATAGACTGGGTCGTCGAGCAGGCGCCGCTGATCGAAGGTGACGTTGAATTTTTTGGCAACGAAGCGGCCGGCATCCGGCGTCACCTGCATCAGGCCGAGCGCATGGGCGCTCGAGACGACGCGGGCGTTGAAGGCGCTTTCCTGGCGAGCGATCGAGTAGACGACGCACGGCTCGACTTCCGGCCCGATCGGCCGGTAGTTCGGCATGCCGAAGGCCGGAAACGCGTATTGCTCGAACGGCATGCCGCGGCCGAGCGCGGCCTTGCCGATGAGCAGCGTCGCCCGCGCGTCGTTGTGCTGCTTGGCGATCTCGGCAAGCGCCGAGAGCGCGCCCATGTCGGCTGCCTTGTCGCCGAGGTCGGCCGCCATGGCGGCGACGAGGTCGCGCTCCTCGATGGCGTAGAGGATCTCGAAGGCGCGGACGAGCTCGAGCCGGCGATGCTCGGCCGGCGGCTCCGGCGCCTCATGCAGCGCGACAGCGTCGCGACCGAGCCGCGCCAGCGCCAGCTGGCCGTAGTAGGCGGTCGGGTGCCGCGCCGCCTCTTCGTAATAGGCGCGCGCGTCTTCGCCGCGCCCGAGCGCCTCGAGCGCCCGGGCTTGCCAGTAGTAAGCACGCGCCAGCGTGATCGGGTTGACGATGCCGTCGGCGATATGGGCGAAATGGGTGAGCGCGGCCGACGGCTCGCGCAGGAAGCGTAGCGCGATCCAGCCGGCGGTGAATTGCTGCTCGGCGCGATAGTTCTCCGAGGTCGGCGCCGCAGCGTTGCCGGCGATCTCATATGCGAGCCTGAAGTCGCCGACGTCGAGGAGCTTGCGCGCAACGAGCCGTCGCTCGATCCACCATTGGTCGAGATCGCTAAGCTTGTCCGGCTCGCGCGGCGCTGCCACCAGCCATTGCGCGGCCTCGGCAATCTTGTCGCCGCGGCGCAGCCACTGGATGCGGCTGAACATGTAGCCAGGATCCTGCCGGGCCACCGCCGGCACCGCCTCGAGCAGCGTCTTGGCGTTGCCGGCCTTGTTGACTACCGCGGCACGCGCCTTAGCGATCGCCATTTGGGTCGGGTCGAGATGGTGCGCCGCGCGCATGGCGGCATCGTCATCCTCGGCATAGAAGCGCGCATCCATCCGTGCCTTGTCGTCGGCGGCCGTAATCAGGCCGGCAAATTCTTCTCGGGCCTGCGATTCGAGGTCGGCTGAAAAGCCGTCATTGCGCCAGGCTTCGCGCAGAGCAGCCTGGGCGCCGGCCGGATCGCCGGTGGCAACGAGGGCGCGCGCCAGCGCGAATCGGCCCTTGGCGCTGCGCGGCGGCTCGCTGCCGAAAAAGCCGATGGTCACGCGTGGGTCGGCGCGGTCCTGCCAAAGCGCCGCCTCGGCATGCCGCCGCAACGAGAGGATGCCGGGCCAGCTAGGATTGGCGGTAAGAAACGCGGCGTAACGCGAGAAGTCGACGCTGTCGTCGCCGCGTAGGGTTACCCATTCGACCAGCTTGCGCGCGAGCGGATCCTCGATCGTGCGCTCGACATTGGTGGCGTCGTCCGGCCGGCCCTTGTGCGAGAGGTCGATCGCCTGCCTGACCGCGCCGAGATCTAGCGGCGAAGTAGTCATGCTGGTCGCGAACGCAAACGCAGGAGCCGGACGCGCCGGCGGCGGAGCTCTGACCGGGGCCGGAACCCGCGCTGCCGCGCGCGAGTCATGGATCGCCGCGGTGGCGGCATCCTGCGATGGCCGCAGCTCGAGCGGTGCCGCCGGCGGCGAGCCCTTGTGGGAGGCGGACCGCGCGTCTTCCTTGGCGGCGTCTTTCTTGGCGATGCCCTTCTTGTGCGCGTCTTTTTTGGTGGCTTCTTTGTTGGTGACGTCCGTTTTCGCGGTGTCTTTCTTGGCGATGTCCTTCTTGTCCGCGTCTTTCTTGGTCGGGTCTTTCTTAGCGACGCCATTTTTGGTGGCGTCTTTCTTGTTTGTGTCGGTTTTGGTAGCGTCCTTCTTGGTAGCGTCCTTTTTGGTGAGGTCCTTCTTAGTATCATCCTTTTTGGAAGTGTCCTTCTTCGAGGTGTCCTTGTTGGCGGTGTCCGTCTTGGCGGTGTCCTTCTTGGCGGTATCCTTCGTAGTCGTGTCAGCGTTCTGGGCCGACTGCGATCTGGCGGTGTCGCGCTGCCGCGGCGGGGACGCGGGGTCTGAGGCCGGCGCAGCAAGGGCCTCGCCCGCGAGCAGACCGGCGGCGGCAATAAGGATAATGAGCCGAGTGGCCGTCAGCGGCACAGTTCCCTCCCTGGCGCTGCAGCGCCGCCAGCAATTGCCGCAAACCTCTTCGGCCGGCAAGATTGACGAACCGCTAATGCCTGCAAGCCGCCGCCGTCATTAACGAATTTCACGGCAAAAGCGGGGCGCCTGCCACCACGGCTGTGGAAGCGAAGCCCGCGGAAATCAAGCCATCTGCCGCCGGGCGACCAGGCGGTGAATAGCCGCATCAGCCGTGGCAAGGGGCTTTCAAGCCCGGCCGCGACCCGGTATCTATGCGCGACGGCAG
Source organism: Xanthobacteraceae bacterium (assembly GCA_030043335.1). Taxonomy (GTDB): domain Bacteria; phylum Pseudomonadota; class Alphaproteobacteria; order Rhizobiales; family Xanthobacteraceae; genus BOG-931. The sequence goes on along the minus strand of JASHXX010000313.1, from coordinate 495 downwards.
CCTGATTGCGTCGGCGCCAACCGGGACCGCTAATCCAAGGATCGTGTCATGACCGCCAAGACGAGCTTTCGCGGCTCATTCACTGCGCTGGTCACGCCGTTCAAGAATGGTTCCGTGGACGAGAAAGCCTTTCGCGACTTCGTCGACTGGCAGATCGCCGAAGGCACCAACGGGCTCGTTCCGGTCGGCACCACCGGCGAAAGCCCGACGCTGTCGCATGAGGAGCACAACGAGATCGTCGCGTGGTGCATCGATCAGGCCAAGGGCCGCGTTCCGGTCGTTGCCGGCGCCGGCTCCAATTCGACCGCCGAAGCGGTTTCGCTCGCCCGCCACGCCGAGGAAGCCGGCGCCGACGCTGTGCTCGTCGTCACCCCGTACTACAACAAGCCGACCCAGGAGGGGCTTTATCAGCACTTCAAGGCGATCAACGACGCGATCGGCATCCCGATCTTCATCTACAATATCCCGGGGCGCTCGGTGATCGACATGTCGGTC
>JASHXX010000312.1 GCA_030043335.1 Xanthobacteraceae bacterium | reverse complement strand
ACCAGCTCACTTGCGTGTTCGTCGACCACGGGCTCTTGCGACTCGGCGAGGCGGAAAGGGTGGTGGCGATGTTCCGCGGCCACTACAACATTCCGCTCGTGCACGTCGAAGCCGCCGAGGATTTCCTGAAAGCGCTCGCCGGTGTCGACGATCCGGAGGTCAAGCGCAAGACCATCGGCAAATTGTTCATCGACGTGTTCGAGGCCGAGGCGAAGAAGCTCGGCGGCGCCGAATTCCTCGCCCAGGGCACGCTCTATCCCGACGTGATCGAGAGCGTGTCGTTCACCGGCGGCCCGTCGGTGACGATCAAGTCGCATCATAATGTCGGCGGCCTGCCGCAGCGCATGAACATGAAGCTCATCGAACCGCTGCGCGAATTGTTCAAGGACGAAGTCCGCGCGCTCGGCCGCGAGCTTGACCTGCCCGACGTGTTCGTCGGCCGCCATCCGTTCCCCGGCCCGGGCCTCGCCATCCGCTGCCCCGGCGAAGTCACCCGCGAGAAGCTCGACATCCTGCGGCTCGCCGACGAGGTGTTCATCGAGGAGATCCGCCGCGCCGGCCTCTATGACGACATCTGGCAGGCGTTTGCCGTGCTGCTGCCGGTGCGCACCGTCGGCGTGATGGGCGATTTCCGGACCTACGACTACGTGATCGGCCTGCGCGCGGTCACATCGACCGACGGTATGACCGCGGACTTCTATCCCTTCGACATGAAATTCATCGCCGAAGTCGCGACCCGCATCATCAACGAGGTCAAGGGCGTCAACCGTGTGGTCTACGACGTGACCTCAAAGCCGCCGGGCACGATCGAGTGGGAGTGAAAGGGGGCACAGAAAAAAGGAGGTTCGGGATAGTCCGGGATAGAGCCGGGAGATGGGATCAATCGATTGTCTTCGATAATCTTCGGGTTGTGTTGAACGCTCGATCCTCGACAAAACCTGTAGGGAATGTGAGACCTATGGGTAAGCTCGTCTTCGGAATGATGCAGTCTCTCGACGGCTATGTCGATCACGCGACGGGCCGACTGCAATCGCCACCGCCTGGCCCGGCGCTGCACCGCCACTTCACCGACCGTTTCCGCGGCCTGGCCGGAGCTCTTTACGGCCGTCGCATGTATGAGGTGATGCGCTACTGGGACGAGGATCGGCCGGAATGGGACGCCGATGCGCGCGACTTTGCGGTGGCGTGGCGGGCGCGGCCGTAATGGGTTGCGTCGCGCACGCTGAACTCGGCCGGCGCAAATGCTACGCTTGTGGATAACGGCCTCGAAGCGCTCGTGCGCAAGCTTAAGACAGAAGTCGAGGGCGATATCGATGTCGCCGGCCCCGATCTAGCGGGGCGCCTAACCGACCTCGGTCTTATCGACGAGTATCGCCTTTACTTCCGCCCGTTCGTGCTCGGGCGCGGCAAGCCATATTTCGCGGCACCCGGCCGGCGCTTCGTCTTGTCTCCGCCGATTCCGTTGGCGAGGACGCAGTCAGGCTGACATACGTCCCTGCCTGATTGTGCTTTTGGCCAAGACGACTCGAACCAGCCGTCCTCTGGAAATCGCGATGGATATGGCCATCGATCGCGTCGCCAGGCACATGACCCAGCCGCCAAGTCCCCGTCTCTCACGGGGGCCGCGTTAACGGCGATGTTACCTCAGCAATAGTTGTCGATAATCGTCACGCCATTTTGGCCCGGCGCTTGGGCCGGCGGACGGCTCTCACCTTGCCGCTGTTTCCGCCTCCGCAGAAGAACCGGTCGCCGCCATCGGACTCGAGGCCCGACACACCCACCCCAGGCGGCATCTCGAGCCGCTCCAGGACTTCTCCGGTTCGCGGATCGACGCGCCGCAGGTCGCTCTCATCGCCTTCCCAGGTGCCGTGCCACAGCTCGCCGTCAACCCAAGTAACCCCGGTGACGAAGCGATTGGATTGGATTGTGCGCAGCACCTTGCCGGTTTCGGGATCGACTTGATGGATCTTCCGGGCCCGGTACTGGCCCACCCAGAGCGCGCCTTCGGCCCAAGCGAGCCCGGAGTCACCGCCGCCACCCGGCGCCGGGATCGAGGAGAGCACGCGCCCGGTCTTCGGATCAATCTTCTGAATGCGGTTCTCGGCGATCTGAAACAAATGCTCGCCGTCGAACGCGGTGCCGGCATGCCCGGCGACGGCAATCGAGCGCTCCGTCTTTCCGCTTTCCGGATCAAGGGCGTTCAACTTGTCTCCGGAGGCAAACCACACATGCCGACCGTCAAACGTCACGCCATGCACGTGGTCGACCCCGGGAAAAGGGCCATACTCGCTGAGGATTTCGGCTGTTGATGTTTCCATGCCTCGACTCTAGTCACTCGGCAGTGGGCCGGGGAGTAACAAGGTTGTCGTGAATCCCGGCACCGGCGCGGTCGTCCAACGACGCGCCCGTCCGCGACCCACGGATTGCACCTTGCCCGCTGTCGCAAGCGAATCGAGCGCCCGCTGCACGGTGCGGGCGCTGTCCCCTAGCGCCAGCGCCAACGCCGAGCTTGACCACGACTCACCGTCGGCAAGCAACGCCGTCACCGCCGCGTGCTGGTCTTCGACGGGCGGCGCCAGCACGATGAGGTCGCCCGCGCGGCGCGGCGTCAGCGCAAATCCGTTCGCTGTGGCGCTCACGCTGGCAAGCGACCGAAGCTCGGCGCGAAGCCGCCCGATCTCCACCCGCAGGCGTGCGCGATGCGATTCATCGGCATGCTTGGCGCGGAATGCTCGCCTGACGAGCGCATCCCTCGACAGGTCTGCCGGCCACGCTTCGCCAAGCGCGCGTGCGAGCGCGAATAATACCGGGCGCCTGGCGAGTGACACTACCGTGTCTGCGCCACGCACGACCCGGCGGCACGCGTCCACGACGAGAGTCCCAGACTCCAGCGCCGCTTCGACCTCCTCAATCAGAAGGAGGCGCTCCCCGCCGCGCGCAATCAGACGCGCCGCGGGCGTGTTGAGGACGTGCGATACGCTTTCCACCTCCGCCATCAGTGCGGGGATGGCCGCCTCCTGCGCCGCGCTCTCGGCTCGAGCGAGCGCAGCGCGTGCCGCTTTGGTCCGAAGCCGTCGTGTTGCGATCCCCGCAACGACCAATTCGTAGGCGGCCCTCGACGCTGGCGGGAACAGCGCCGGATCGAGCGCGGCGAGGGCACGCTCGGCCTCGTCGAGACGTCCGATCAGAAGAAGACGCCGGACTTGGAGATGCCGCGCATGCGCGGCGTTGATGCGATCGCCGTGTTGTTCGAGCGCCTCCCGCGCCGCCTCAAGCGCCTTCGGCGGCCAGCCCAGGTCGCGCGAGACGAGCGCGATCTCGGCCTCGGCGACGATGCACCTTGCGCGGGCCACGGCCTCTCCGGGACCGAAGACGCGTGCGGCACGTCGCAGCAGGGCCTTTGCTCGATCGAGCTCGCCGAGCTGAGCCATCGCGATGCCGCGAAGCGCCAGCGCAGGGGCGTCGTCACGCAGCGCGACCCGGTTCAGGGCGCCAAGGAAATCACCGCCGGCGAGCGCGCGCGCCGCCGCTGTAACCAGCGAG
>JASHXX010000311.1 GCA_030043335.1 Xanthobacteraceae bacterium | reverse complement strand
GTCCTTGACGATCGAGCCCTCGACTACCGGCTCCTTGCCGGCCTGCAGCATGCCGGCGACCGAAACCGACATCCGCCGCAAGGTGTGGAGCTGCGCCACCAGCCGGCCGAGCCCCTCGGCGCTGCGCAAGTCAGGCTCCGGGCCGAGCGCGCGGATCAATTCCAGCAGCACGTAAAAGGTCTCCAGAAAACGCTCCGGGCCGCTGCGCTCATAAGCAAGCTCGCTGGTCGCCTGCTTCCAGGCGCCGTCGATCTCGCCGAGGGCATGGTCGTCGGGCACGAAGGCATCGTCGAACACCACTTCGTTGAAGCCCGCTTTGCCGGTCATTTGCCGGATCGGGTTGACGATGATACCCGGCGTTTTCATCTTGACCAGAAACTGGGTCAGGCCGTGGCGGCGGTTCTCTTTGTTCGGCGGCGAAGTCCGAAACAGCGCCAGCATGTAGTCGGCGATCTGGGCGCTCGTCGTCCAGATCTTGCTGCCGTTGATCCTCCAGCCGCCGTCGGCCTTGGTCGCCTTGGTCTTGGCCGCGAACAAATCCGAGCCCGAGCCGGGCTCGCTCATGCCGATGGCAAAGCACAATTCGCCACGGCAGATGCGCGGCAGGATATCCTGCTTGATGTGCTCCGGGGCGTATTTGAGCAGGATCGGGCCGCTTTGGCGGTCGGCGACGAAATGCAGATGCGCCGGCGCGTTAGCGGCGCGGAATTCCTCGGTGACCACGTAGCGTTCGAGCTGGCTGCGCTCATGTCCGCCATAGCGCTTCGGCCAAGTCATGCCGATCCAGCCCTTGGCGCCGACCCGCCTGCTGAAGCCGCGATTATAGGCGTCGCCGTGCCCCGGCTGGTGCGGATCGAAGGTGCCGGCGGCGACTTCTTCGGCCAGGAATGCGCGCACCTCGGCGCGCAGCGTCTCGCATTCGCTCGGCAGGCGGATCGGGTCGAATTGCAGAAGCGCGGTCATCGTGAAGCCACCAGCGGCCAGAACTCGTCGGCGCCGCGTTCGGCGACACGTTTGCCAAGCTCGGCCGCCCAATAGCTTTCATTGCCGAAATCGTCGCGCCAGGACAGCATACGCAGCGTAAAGCGATGCAGCACGTGCTCCTGGGTGAAGCCGATGGCGCCAAAGACCTGATGCGCGATCGCCGCGCCTTCGGTCGCGGCCTCCCCGGTGCGGATCTTGGCCGACGCCGCTTCCAGGAACACCGCCTCCTCGCTTGAGTTGGGCTGCGCGATGGTGTCGGCCGCCGAACTGGAAACCGCGAGCGCGGCGGCGGTCTCGCCGGCGAGCCGCGCCAGGTTTTGCTGCACCGCCTGGAATTTGCCGATCCGCCGCTCGAAGGCAACACGCTCGTTGGCGTAACTGACGCTGAGCGAAAGGATCGCTTCGAGCGCGCCGGCGATCTCGACGCTGCGGATGGCTGCGCCCATGAGTGGGAGCGCGGCGCGATCGAAGCCGTGCGGGGCCGGCGCGCTGCGCAACGGCTTGACGCGCTCGAGGGTCACGATATTGGCGGCATCGCCGGCGAGATTTTGGGCTTCGCCCAGCCGGCAATCCTTGGCTGCTACGAGCGCGATGGTCAGTTGCTTGCCGGTGTCGGCAAGCACGGCGATGTGCTCCGCCTCCTGCGCAAACGGCACGCCGGTCGCGCGGCCGCTGAGCCGGCCGGCGGCATTGAAGACGATGCGGTCGCGCGGCCGCGCCGGGGCGACGGTCATAGGCGTCGCCGGCGCCTCGATCCCCGCGCCCGCGAGAAGCCAGGCGGCGGCGAGCGTTTCGGCGAGCGGCACCGCCAGCGCGAAACGTCCGGCGGCGCCGAGAATGGCGAACCCGGCGGCAATGCCGGCGCCCGAACCGCCCAGATTTTCCGGCACCCAGGCGAGCGGCAGCCCGGCCTCGGAAAGCGCGCGCCAGAGCGGCGCCTTCCAGGCGCCGTTCCTGGCGCGGTTGATCGTTTGCGGATCGGCAAGGTCGGCGAAAATCCGCGCCGCAGCCTCCGCTATCATTCGGTCGCTCTCAGCTGCCACGCGTGTTACTCGGCTCCGATTTGCGCCTGCGCGCCAGTATGGCTGCCGTTGAATTTTCCGCCGCGACCATGGGCGTAAGTCGGACCCTTGGCAAGGCGGCCGCATCGGTTGAGGAAGGCATCGGTCGTCGGCACCGGCCGTCTTACCAAATCTTCTGAAAGTCGCCATGGCGGCCGAGACCGCTCTTGAAGCGGGTCGCTCCGGCGACGCCGTCTTCGATCAGCGCCTCGCGCCCATTGTACCATTCCTGGATCAAGCCTTCGCGCACGGTGAGGCCCTGGCTCTTGATCGCGGAGCGGCGATCGGCGCGTACGCACACCTGCGGGAAGCGGGCGATCTCCTGTGCGAGCTCCTCGGCCTTCTGCCGCGCGCCGCCCTTCGGGGTGACGTATTCGCACAGGCCGATCCTCAAACATTCCTCCGCCGGCACCTTGCGGCCGGTAAGGATGATCTCGAGCGCGCGGCCCTGGCCGACGATCCGCGGCAGGCGCACCGTACCGCCGTCGATCAGCGGCACGCCCCAGCGGCGGCAATAGACGCCGAAATAGGCCCCCCGCGCCATCACGCGGAAGTCGCACCACAGCCCCAATTCCATGCCGCCGGCGACCGCCGGCCCCTCGATCGCGGCGATGACCGGCTTGTCCAGTTCAAGCCGCGATGGTCCCAACGGACCGCGCGGAATTTCGCCGCCATTGCCGCGCGGCCCGGCGGTCGGAATATCGAGGTCGCTCAGCGGCCGTTTGGCGTCGAGGGTGCTGACATATTTTAGATCCCAGCCGGAGCAGAACGCGCCGCCGACGCCGTAGAACACCGCGACCGACGCCGTCTTGTCGCCGTCGAATTCAAGGAACGCCGCGGTCAGCGCGTCCGCACTCGCCGGGTCCATCGCGTTGCGCGCCTCGGGCCGGTCGTGAATCACCGTCCACACCGCTCCTGTTTTCTCAATCCTGACCGCCATACCGGATTCCTCCCCGTGCCGCTTTTGTTTGCTCGCTTGCCAACAGCAATCGTTTCAGGATCGACCCGGCGCCAGCCGCATCATGCCGAGCGCAGCGCGGCCGTTCGGCCCGTAGGGGTTGCCGAGCGATTCAGCCATCTCCATGTGCGCGTAGTTTGGCGCCTCGATCAACGTGACCGGCTTGGCCGCGGCCTTGACCTCGGCCGCGAAGTCGCGGCTCTGGCGCTGGAACTCCGGGGTCTCGAAGGTGCCGTAGGTGACGACAATCGGCGCGGTGAGCGCGCTGATGTGCCGTTGCGGCGACATGGCGTCAGTCATCGCGCCGGTGAAATTGATGTAGCTGCTCCGCCAGGACAGCTGCACCGGCGCGAGCTCGTATATCCCGCTCATGCACAGTCCGCCTTTGACCGCGTCATCGGGAATGCCGAACTCCTTCCGCCATTCGGTGACGAGCGCGACGCCGCAAAGGTGTCCGCCGGAGGAGTGGCCGCCGATATAGATGCGGCTTGGGTCGCCGCCGAAGCTTTCGGCGTTGTCATAGACCCAGGCGATGCCGCGACGCACCTGCGCCGCCAGCACGCCGAGGTCGCCGCCGACCGCGGTGACGTCGCTGAAATCGAGGGCGACGTAATGCGCCCCGGCGTTGACGAACATCTCCGCCGCAAAGCCGCTGTCCGCGGCCGACCCCCACCGCCAGGTGCCGCCATGGATGTAGACGAACACCGGCGCATTGGTGCGGCCGGCGCGGTAGATGTCGAGTTTCTCGATCTCGCTCGGGCCATAGGCGGCGCGACGTGGCACGCCGATCCGCGCCCGCGTCGCCTCGCTGTTGCTGGCGAGGCGCTGGGAGACCTGCATGATCAGAGGTTCGTATGATCGTTGATCATATACGGCATCAAGTTCGACCTGATCGTAATCCAAAAAGACCGGCGAGCCTTTGGCGTGCGGCGGCGGACCGATCCGGCACCCTTTGGCCAGCGCCGGCGACGCCGCGAGCGCCGCCGTCGCGGCAAGCATGGTGCGGCGGCTGATCGGATACCGACGAGCAGGTCTGCTGCGTTGCATGGTTACTCCCTCCGGCGGCAGTCTAATATCGGCCGGTCGAAGCGTCATCGGCTCTGCGGCGATGATGAAGCAGCCGGACAGGAGCCGGTGAGGTGCGCTATTCTCCGCTTGATCAGCGGCGCCGCCTTGGCGGCGAGCATTTCCGCAAGGCCGGAGGAAACAGCGTTGGCGAAGCGAAATGCGACTGCGGCGGTCATCGGTGCCGGCGATTTCATCGGCGCGGCGATCGTGAAGAAATTCGCGGCGGAGGGGTTCACGGTCTTCGCCGGTCGGCGCAACGCCGATAAGCTTGCGCCGCTCGTCGCCGATATCGAAGCCGCCGGCGGCGCGATCGCAGGGCGCGAGCTCGATGCCCGCGAGGAGGACGCCGTCGCCGGCTTTCTTGCTGCCGCCAATGCGCACGCCCCGCTCGAAGTCTGCGTTTTCAACATCGGCGCCAACGTCAATTTCCCGCTGCTGGAAACGACCGAGCGCGTCTTCCGCAAGGTCTGGGAAT
>JASHXX010000310.1 GCA_030043335.1 Xanthobacteraceae bacterium | reverse complement strand
ACGCGCAACGGCCGTGACCTGGCAGACCGCTTCCCGCTTGCCGCCGCAGCAATCGAGGCGCTGCCAGTTCGATCCTGCAATCTTTGATGGAGAGGCGAATCGGCGAGGAGGCCAAGACGCCGGTGTGACCAGTCTGCGACTCATCGTGGCACTTTGTGCGGTAACGCTCGTAGCGCCTGCGCTGGCCGGGCGGACGTACCGTACCGCTCTTGTCCCCTTAGGGATGCGGCGGTACGGGTTGTTGTAGTTCTGGGGACGGGTCCTTGAGGGGCCGCCCTCGTGGCTGATGCAGGCCCAGCGCATGAAGAACTATCTATACGCAGTAGCGGCCCGCGAAGGCAGCGATATCCGGCTGGTTCTGAGGGTGAAATACAATCCCCAGAGCGGGTTCTATGTGCTTGTGCCGCACCCCGAGCGCAAGTGGAACGCTCATCTGAGCTATCACCTCAGCGGCAGGCAGCATCTAAAGACGCACGGCTGTCAGCCCTTAGCGGCACAACAGTGTCAACCCTTAACGGCATTCCGTGGAACGAAGCATCTGGGGAACTTTCGCGTAGGTGACGTCGGCGTGATCTGCGATCCGGTCAAGTTCACAAAGGTGATGGAAGTTCAAGCCGAGAAGTTGAAGGTTCGCGACGCGGTCGTAGCCGTTGTTCTCGTGGAACCAGGCTGCACACCCAGGCCGCCCCAGGATTTGATGCTTGATGACGTAGTGGAGGAAAAGGTCTTTGATGAGACCAATCCACACATAGTATCAGGATCGGCACGCTTAGTGGCCCGATGCAGGCGCCGCAAGGCGATTTATAAGGCGATGCACCCGGAAACGAAAGACGTGACACCGGTGGCGTGCAATCGCCTTATAGTAAGGCGATGTACGATGGTCACGCGGGAGCGATACACGGCGAAACACGCCGATGTACGGGGCGATGTGCGCTCCCCTTCGGGCGGCTCCGGCCTATCTACCTCGAAAAATCCGGCACCAGCTTGGCTCCATTGGACGGCCGGTGGTGCCGCTCCTTCAAGCCCGCTTGTGACCGCGGCTCTGCCCGGACTGGGCTGACGCCTGCATCAGGGTTAAGCGCGCCAGCTGCCACGCCAACGCGACTGTAAGCGTTCGGCGCTGGTTTAAAACCCTCAGCTCTAATCAATCTTCCCATAGCCTTCCCGGTGCCGATTTATGGGAAGATAGATGACGAAGTTATAATATTATCATACTGATATTACATAACTTTGTCGAGGTCGTGGAACGCGCAAGATAGCTTTGCACAAAAAAGGCGGCGGCCGCGCCGCGGGCCGCCACCCTTCGCAGATGCAAACTCTCTTGACGGGGCGAGGCCTTACCGATCCATGCCGCCGCTGTGCTGGCCGCCTTGACCGGGCTTCTGCCCGCCATGCTGCTCGCCCGGCTTGCCGTGGCCGCCTTGCTGCTGCTGGCCGGGCTTGTTCTGACCGCCCTGCTGCGGGGCAGGCCGCGGATTGTTCTGCTGTTGCTGTTGGTCGCGCTGCGGCTTCTGCTGTTCATTCGACATCAAGGGACTCCGGTTGTTTCGAGGGGTTTGTAGCGACACCCGACAACGCGCAAGACCGGTCCCGGGTTCCGGGTTCGATGGCCGATTTCTTGTGCAAAGGCTTGGAATATCAGGAAAAAATGGTGTGGAGGACGGTCCGCGGCGTTGCCGCATTATCGCTTCCCTGTTAAGGCTTCCTCGGCTTCCGGAAAGGCGGCGGACGCATGGAATATTTCGTCCAGCAGCTCATCAACGGCATCACGCTTGGTTCGATCTACGGCCTGATCGCCATCGGCTACACGATGGTCTACGGCATCATCGGCATGATCAATTTCGCCCACGGCGACATTTTCATGGTCGGCGCGTTCACTGCGCTGATCGCCTTTCTCATCCTCGTCGCCGTCGGGGTCACTGCAGTACCGCTCGCCCTGTTTCTCGTGCTGCTCATCGCCATGGCGCTGACCGCGCTCTACGGCTGGACCGTCGAGCGCATCGCCTACCGGCCGCTGCGGCATTCGTTTCGGCTGGCGCCGCTCATCTCGGCGATCGGCATGTCGATCGTACTGCAGAACTACGTGCAGGTGGCGCAGGGCGCGCGGGTGAAACCGCTGCCGCCGCTGGTCCAGGGCGGCTACACCCTGCTCGAAGGCCACGACTTCGCGGTGCGGCTCTCCAACATTCAGATCATCGTCGTCGTCACCATGCTCGTCCTGATGCTCGGGTTCTCGTTCCTGGTCGCGCGCACCCGGCTCGGCCGCAACATGCGCGCCTGCGAGCAAGACCTGAAAATGGCCGCGCTCGTCGGCGTCGATGTCGACCGCACCATCTCGACCACCTTCGTCCTTGGCGCAGCGCTTGCCGCGGTCGCCGGCCTGATGTTCCTGCTCTACTACGGCGTCATCGATTTCTTCATCGGCTTTCTCGCCGGCGTCAAAGCGTTCACCGCGGCGGTGCTCGGCGGCATCGGCTCGCTCCCGGGCGCGATGATCGGCGGCATCCTGATCGGACTGATCGAGACGCTGTGGTCGGCTTATTTCTCGATCGAGTACAAGGACGTTGCCGCGTTCTCCATTCTCATCATCGCACTGATTTTCCTGCCGACTGGCATTTTCGGCCGGCCGGAAGTCGAAAAGGTGTGAGCAAACGGAGGCCGCGCGTGACGCGCGAGGGGGAGCCGATAAGAAGGCGCATCGATCTTTTCGCCGCACTGAAAGAAGCCGCGATGGCGGCACTGGTGGCGTTCGGCCTGTTCGTCCTGCTGATCGGCTTTCGCACCGATCCCGGGCCGACCGGCGCGCTCGTCATCTCGACGCGCTTCGGGGTGCTCGCCGCCATCGTCGCGGCGGTTTTCCTGGCTGCATTGCTGCGCGCGCTGGTCTGGCCGCAGGTCGCCATTGCGATCGCAGGCATAGTGCCGGCTTCGCCGAAGGGGGCGCTCTCGCGCGCGGCGCCCTACGCCACCGCGGCTTTCGTCGCCTTCGCGGTCTTTGTCCCGATCATCTTCTACAACAACCGCTATCTGCTTGATCTCGGTATCGTCATTACCACCTATGCGATGCTCGGCTTCGGCCTCAACATCGTGGTCGGCCTCGCCGGGCTTCTCAATCTCGGCTATGCCGCCTTCTATGCGATCGGCGCCTATTCCTACGCGCTGATCGCGCTGACTTTCGGGCTTTCATTCTGGATTTGCCTGCCGCTTGGCGGCGCGCTGGCTGCGCTGACCGGCATCCTCCTCGGCTTTCCGGTGCTGCGGTTGCGCGGCGATTATCTCGCGATCGTAACGCTGGCC
>JASHXX010000309.1 GCA_030043335.1 Xanthobacteraceae bacterium | reverse complement strand
ACCGTATTCGGGATGCTGTACGGCGTGGTGGATATTCCCGCCCGGATCAAAGAGCTCGGCGAAGCGCTCGATCTTACCGAATTCCTCGACCGGCCGGCGGGCAAGCTTTCCGCCGGACAGAAGACCCGCGTGTCGCTTGCGAAGTCGCTGATTAACGCTCCGGAGCTTCTTCTCCTCGACGAGCCGACCGCTTCACTCGATCCCGACACCGCCGACTGGGTGCGCTCATGGCTCGATCGTTACCGGCGCAGTCGCGACGCCACCGTGCTCCTTGCCTCGCATAACATGAGCGAGGTCGAGCGGCTGTGCGAGCGGGTCATCATCATGAAGCAGGGCCGCATCGAGGATGACGACACGCCGGTGCGGCTTCTCGCCCGTTACGGCCGCCGCACGCTCGAGGAAGTCTTCCTCGACGTTGCCCGCGGCCGCGAAAGGCGGGAGGCGGCGCGGTGACCGCGCGCACGGAAGTCGCGGTCGCGTTCTCGCCGCGCCGCGTCGCGGCAATGATGCTGCGCTACTGGTATCTGCTGCGCTCGTCCTGGCCGCGGCTGGTCGAGCTGGTCTATTGGCCGACGGTGCAGATGATCACCTGGGGCTTCATCCAGTATTACGTGATGCAGAAGGCCGGGTTCTTCGCCCGTGCCGGCGGCACGCTGATCGGCGCGGTGCTGCTGTGGGATATCCTGTTCCGCGGTCAGCTCGGCTTCTCGATCTCGTTCCTCGAGGAGATGTGGTCGCGCAATATCGGAAACCTGATGATGAGCCCGCTGCGGCCGTTCGAGTTCATCCAGGCGCTGATGGCGATGAGCGTGGTGCGGCTCCTCATCGGTGTCGTGCCGGTGACGATGCTCGCGCTAGCGTTCTTCGACTTCAACCTTTACGGCCTCGGCTTTGCGCTGGTGGCGTTCTTTTTCAATTTGATGCTGACCAGCTGGGCGGTCGGCATTTTCGTGTCCGGGCTGGTGCTGCGCAACGGGCTCGGCGCCGAGAATCTCGCCTGGACGATCATGTTCTTCTTCATGCCGCTGACCTGCGTGTACTACCCGGTGACGACGCTGCCGGTGTGGCTGCAGCCGCTCGCCTGGGTGCTGCCGCCGACCTACGTATTCGAGGGTATGCGCGCGATCCTGATCGACCACACGTTCGACCCCAAGCTGATGTTCGACGCGCTGGCGCTTAATGCGCTGTTCTTTGCCGCCGGCGCCTTCGGCTTCCTCAAGCTGCTGCAGAGCGCCCGGCGCACCGGCGCGCTGATGCAGACCGGCGAATAGCGGCGCGGAAGGCGGAAGCGGGGATGGGCGGTATGTGCCGGTCGAATGGCGGGAAATCGTTCACCCTCATACGTAACGAATAAGGAAAAGATTGCTTTTATGTTGACTCGTATGTCGAAAGACCGACAAAATGCTGCACTGCAGCAAGCCGGGCAAGGTTCCTCGATGGCGATCGGCGAGTTTGGCGGCGCACCGGCGGTACCGGGCGGCAGCGGGCTGCTGCTGTCGACGCCGCTCTATTGGTTCTACGAGCTGAGCCACGCCGCGCTCAATCCGTCCCGGGCGTGGGCCGACGCCACGCGGCTGATGTTCAAAAACCCGGTCAATCCGCTCTCCTACACCACGTTCGGAAAATCGATCGCCGCGGCCTGCGAATTGTTCGAGCGTTCGACCCGGCGCTACGGCCGCCCGGAGTGGCGCATCCACTCGACGCTGGTCGGCGGCGAGCGCGTGCCGATCCATATCTCGCCGGTCTGGGAGCGGCCGTTCTGCCGGCTGCTGCGCTTTGAGCGCATGTTCGAGCACCGCCCGAAGCGGCCGCAGCCGCGGCTCCTCGTCGTCGCGCCGATGTCCGGCCACTTCGCCACGCTGTTGCGCGGCACCGTCGAGGCGTTCCTGCCCAATCACGACGTCTACATCACCGATTGGTCGGACGCGCGCGTGGTGCCGACGACCGAGGGCGGCTTCGACCTCGACGACTACATCGACTACGTGATCTCGATCCTGCACGCGCTCGGCGGCGACACTCACGTGGTCGCGGTGTGCCAGCCGGCGGTGCCGGTGCTGGCCGCTGCCTCGCTGATGGAGGCCGACAACGATCCCTACGCGCCGCTGTCGATGACGCTGATGGGCGGACCGATCGACACCCGCGTCAATCCGACCGCGGTGAATACGCTCGCCGAGCAGCGCGGTACCGCATGGTTCCGCACCCACGTCATCACCAAGGTGCCGTTTCCCAATCCCGGCTTCATGCGCGACGTCTATCCGGGCTTCCTCCAGCTCAACGGCTTCGTGTCGATGAATCTCGACCGCCACATCGAGGCACACAAGCAGCTGTTCCTGCATCTCGTCCGCGGCGACGGCGACTCGGCGCACAAGCACCGCGAGTTCTACGACGAATATCTGGCGGTGATGGACCTCGCCGCCGAATATTATCTGCAGACCGTCGACACCGTGTTCGTGCGCCACGCGCTGCCGAAGGGCGAAATGACCCACCGCGGCCGGCCGGTTGATCCGGGCCGGATCAAGCACGCCGCGCTGCTCACCATCGAAGGCGAACTCGACGACATTTCCGGAGTCGGCCAGACCGAGGCGGCGCATCGGCTCTGCGCCAACATCCCCGCCGAGCGGCAGGCGCATTGGCTGCAGCCCGGCGTCGGCCATTATGGCGTATTCAACGGCTCGCGTTTCCGCGCCGAAATCGCGCCGCGCATCGCCGACTTCGTGCTCTCGGCCGGGCAAAGCGGACGCCTCACCCGATGGATCGGTGCCGCCACGCGCCGCTCCGGCAGCGGTGCGACGGTGCGGGCCTGATCGGACGGTGCCCCTCAGGGCTCCCGCGAACCGGGCTCACAGTAACCCAATTGCTGATTTTACGAAGAAATCGGGCCCGGCTTCCGCCCGTCGCCCTAACACCCTGAGAATCCGGTCGAATTTCGGAATCAAACCGGGTCGATTTTGATCACCGCTGAAAGGCAAAAAACTGAAGCCATATTCAATCCATAAATTACATCCCGTAGCACACTGTCACCGCGCTTTCCGCAAGATATTGTATGCCGCCGCGGCCTACCGCAAAGGGGCTACGCAGCGCGTCGGATATGGCACTATCGCCGGCACCGCCGATTTCGGGGTTGTCCGCCATGGCGCAGCGCGCGCTGCTTTATCGCCGTCCGAGTGAGCCGCAAGCGATCGAGGTGGTGTTCGGCCGCTCGATTTATCTGGTGCGGGTACGCCGGCACCGGCAGGCGCGCCGCTATACGCTGCGGATCCAGGCGGCGACGCGCGAAGTCGTGCTCACCATTCCGCCGCGCGGCACGCTGAAGGAAGCGCGCGAGTTCGCCGAGAAGCATGGCGGCTGGATTGCGGCGCGGCTCGGCAGGCTGCCGGTCGCGGCGCCGTTCGCACACGGCGTCAAGGTGCCGCTGCGCGGCGTGCTGCACCGGATTATGCACTATCGCGGCGTGCGCGGCACGGTGTGGACCGGCATCGACAACAACGGCGATCCGCTCCTTTGCGTTGCCGGCCACGCGCCGCATCTCGACCGCCGCATCGGCGACTTCCTGCGCCGCGAAGCCAAGCGCGAGCTTGAGGTCGCGAGCCTGCGCTTCGCCAACGAACTCGGCGTCGCCGTCAAGCGCGTCGTGGTGCGCGACCAGTCAAGCCGCTGGGGTTCGTGCTCGACGACCGGCGTCCTGTCGTTCTCCTGGCGGCTCATTCTCGCACCCGGTTTTGTACTTGATTACCTCGCCGCGCACGAGGTGGCGCACTTGCTCGAGATGAACCATTCGCCGCGGTTCTGGCGGCTGGTGCGGCGGCTGTGCCCGGAGCACGAGCGCGCCAAGGTCTGGCTCGACGTGCACGGCAGCGACCTGCACCGCTACGGCCTGCCGGCAATGACCCGCGGCCTCGCCGAAAGCGCCTAGTTCGATTGAAAGCCGGAACGCTCGCGACGCGGCGCGACGCGGGGCGCGCGTCGCTTACGAATGGTTCGCAATTGGGAAATACGGCTCACCGCAATCGGCCGCCTTCGTCAGCGCGTAGCCGACGCCAACGTCAAGGATTGCGGAGCGCTTGCTTCTCGCGGCCGCGCAGCGGCGAGACGAGCCTCCAGCATTCTTGCTTTGATCCGGTGCAGAATCGGCTCGGAAACCGTAAACAATCCCAGATAGATCGGCCGACCGTACCTCGACGTCGAACCGAGGACCTCGACCTCGCAGCCGATGTGCCGGTACAGCCGGAGCATCGTGGCATCAAAGTTGGCGATAATCGATTCGATCCCGGCTCCGATCGCGACATCGCCCAAAGCGGCAATCAAGACCGCGGACGCAAAGAGCCGTTGCTCCTTGTCCACGATCCGATCATCGAGACAAAAGCGGGTGCATTCCCAGATGGTCGGCGCGCTCAGGTGCGCGGCATCCGGAACGGTGTCGGAAAAAAGATCCGCCAGCAGCGTCGGACCGGTCGTAGGCAACAGCCGCAGGCTGCCCTTGACTTCGCGCCCCTCATCGTCGGCGTAGATCAAATAGACCGGCGCCTCGTCGTCGTACTTATCGCGCTCCTGTCCGCAAGCGACCTGGACGTCCCATCCGAGGCGATCGCAAAAGACGCGAGCCCGCAATCGAAACATCCCCTCCATCAATTTCGGATGTCGATGCGTGTTGTGCTTTTCAATGACCACGATCATACGAGAGGTCCCCGCGAGGCAGGCTTATGGTGCCGAGAACTTAAGCTTGGATCGTGCGGCGAACGGGAGCTCGGGTGCTCGATGGGGCATGAGCCTAACCGGCCCACCGCTAAGAAATAGCTCTACAAGATGGTTCGAAATCTAAACGCGTTTTACAGGATCAGCGGGCCAAGCTTAACCGCTTTGCTGACGGCTTGTGCCGATGTGACGCAATCGAGCTTATAGCGACTCGACTTCAAGTAATCCCGCACCGTGAGCGGGGAGATATCGAGAATGATGGCGATCTCGCCGGCCGCCTTGCCGAGCGCGGTCCAGCGCAGGCATTCCAGTTCCCTCGTTGTCAAGTGCGGCCGATCTTCGCCGAACAATTCGACGATGACCCGGGAATGAAGCCGGTTGGCGATTTCGACCAGAGCGGCCTGATTGGCCGCCACGTGACTCTTCCACTCTTGTTCCGGTCGCGAAGACGAGATTGAGACAAGCGCCCGGTGTCCGCGCTTGCCCACGACCGGGATCGAGAAGCCGTGGGGTCCGACGCCGTGCGCGAGCGCGTCCGCCAGAAACGAAGCCTCGGTCGCGTTCGTAATCGTCAATTCGCTCCAATGGAACGGGAGCGTGCGGCGAAAGCCTTCACGCACGACAGGATCGATATAGATATATTCCATCTGCAGATAGCGTTTGATTCACGAAGCGGGGTAGGTCAAACGAATGTAGGGGTCGACAGACGGGCTCGCCCCAAGCTTGGACGAGTGGTAAACCAAATGATCGACGGTCAATAGATCGCGAAGCTTCTCGATCACGACCGCTATCTCCGGAACGCTCTCGATGATGGAGAAAGCTTCCGCGAGCGTGTGTTCGTCGGGCGGACTGGCCGTGATCGTCGCACCCAACTTGGCGTCTGCGTCGGACATGCCTTTCCAGGTCGGATAGCTCGGTGCCGCGCCTCACCGGCGAACGACTCGGCGCACACCGTGCGATGGTCTTCAATCAAGCAAAACGCGTCAGCCTTCGTCCCTCTTATCCTGCTGTGCCGGTTGCGCCGCCCGAGCGACTGCGCTCAATTTCCGAGCGAAACGATCCGGCGACTAGGTCGGGGCAGCCGCTACCTTGCAACGCACCCCGGTGGCGCGTCGGCGCGCGACCCTCACCCCGAGGGGACAAAATGATAGCCAAAGGTCGGGCTCAAGAAAATCCCCCCTCTGCGGTGGCACGGCTGAAATCCGATTTGGCCTATCCTATTCCGGCGATTGATCAGGGGGTTGGCCGTGGAGTACAGGCAGTACATTGTCAAAGCGTTCGAGCGAAA
>JASHXX010000308.1 GCA_030043335.1 Xanthobacteraceae bacterium | reverse complement strand
AAAATTTCTTGCCGGCTTCGAGCCCGCCGGCGATGCCGAAGGTGAGGAGCGAGCAGGCCCGCCCGCCGAAATATTTCTGCGCCAGCACGTGATAGGGACTTTCCGGGAAGCCGGCATAGTTGACCCACGCGACGCGACGGTCGCGGCGCAGGAATTCGGCGACCCGCCGCGCGTTCTCGACATGGCGCTCGACGCGCAGCGCCACGGTCTCGACGCCCTGCAGCAGGAGGAAGGCGGACAGCGGCGGCAACACCGCGCCGGTCGTGCGCTGATAGACGCTGCGACAGCGGCCGATATATGCGGCAGCGCCGAAATGCTCGGTGTAGATCAGGCCGTGATAGGACGGGTCGGGCGTGCTGAACATCGGGAAGCGGCGCGCCTCTCCCTTCCAGGGGAAGCGGCCGCTGTCGACGATCGCGCCGCCGAGCGTGGTCCCGTGGCCGCCGAGAAACTTGGTCAGCGAATGAACGACGATATCGGCGCCGTAGTCGATCGGCCGCAGCAAGATCGGCGTCGGGACGGTATTGTCGACGATGAGCGGGATGCCATGGCGCGCTGCGACCGCGGCCAGCGCCTCGATGTCGCAGATATTGCCCGCCGGATTGCCGGCGCTCTCGCAGAAGATCGCGCGCGTTTTCTCGTCGATCAGCTTTTCGATTGCGCCGGCCTGGTCGGATTCGGCAAAGCGCGCGGCGATGCCCTGGCTCGGCAGGACATGGGCGAACAGCGTGTGGGTCGTGCCATAGAGCTGTGGCACCGAGATGATATTGCTGCCGAGTTCGGCGAGATTGAGCACCGCATAGTTGAGCGCTGCCTGCCCGGAACTCACGCACAGCGCCGCGATCCCGCCCTCGAGCGCGGCGATGCGGCGCTCGAGCACCGCGACAGTCGGGTTGCTGATGCGGCTGTAGCGAAAGCCTTCGGCCTCGAGGTTGAACAACGCGGCGCCGTGCTCGGCGCTGTCGAATTCGTAGGCCACGGTCTGGTAGATCGGAACCGCGACCGCCTTGGTCGTCGGCTCGGTCTCATAACCGCCGTGGACGGCGACCGTGTCGCTTTTCATGTTGTCCCGCCGCGCGTCTTACACCCTCGCCCACATTACGCCCCGTCGATTTCTTATCCGTGGCGGATGAGCAGAAAAATGCGCACCTAGAAGATGCGAAACGTTAACTCCAGTTGTTTTTCGCGGAGCGCCGCGAAGCACGGGCGCGCCGGCGCCGGCGTTGGCGATCGCTAAAATTTTAGCTGATTTTGCAGCGTGAATTTCACGGCGTTGCGCGATCATCGCGCATGGCGTTGATCGAGCTTGACCGCGCGCCGCGCTCGGCCGGTGCCGAAGAGATCGCGCTTGCCGACTGGGTGCGCGCGCTCGAGGCGACGGCGCCGATCGCCGCCAATCCGCAACGTCTCCTCGCAGGCGTCATCGAGGAGGTCGCGGCAAAGCGGCCGGAGGCGCCGGCGCTTCTCTCCGCCGACGAATGCAGCTATGGCGAGCTTGCCGGCCGCATGCGGCGCTTCGCACGCTGGGCGCTCGAGCAAAACCTCGCCAAGGGCGACACCGTCGCCTTGATGATGCCGAACCGGCCGGAGTACCTCGCGATCTGGCTCGGCCTGACCAGCGTCGGCGTCGTGGTTGCGCTCATCAACACCAATCTGCGCGGCAGAGCGCTGGCCCATTGCCTCGACATCGTCGCGCCGAAGCATGTCATTGTCGCCGCCGAGTTCGCCGCCGAGGTCCGCTGCGCCGCGCAACTCGTCGGCCGCCCGAAAATCTGGTCGCATGGCGGCGGCGCGTTCGAGAGCGTCGATTGTGCCGTCGGGCGATTGTCGGCCGACGCGCTCGAGCCGCAGGAGCGCCGCGCGGTGACCATCGCCGACCGCGTACACCTCGGGCACCACCGGCCTCCCCAAGGCCGCGAGTGTCAGCCATCGGCGGCTGCTGCAATGGAGCTACTGGTATGCCGGCCTGATGAACACCTCGCCGCGGGACCGCATGTATGACTGCCTGCCGCTCTATCACAGCGTCGGCGGCGTGGTCGCGACCGGCGCCGTGCTGGTGCGCGGCGGCGCAGTGGTAATCCGCGACAAGTTCTCGGTGCATCGGTTCTGGGACGATGTCTGCGACTGGGACTGCACGCTCGTTCAGTATATCGGCGAGCTGGCGCGCTATCTCGTCAACGCGCGCCGCAATCCGCGCGAGCGCGCGCATCGCCTGTGGCTGTGCTGCGGCAACGGACTGCGCGCCGACGTCTGGGAGAAGTTCCAGGAGCGCTTCGCCATTCCGCGGATTCTGGAATTCGACGCCTCGACCGAAGGCAACGTCTCGCTGTTCAACGTCGAAGGCAAGGTCGGCGCCATCGGCCGCGTGCCGCCGTTCCTGACCCACCGCTTCCCGTTGGCGCTGGTGAAATTCGACGCCGAGGCCGGCGCGCCGCGCGCGGCAGCGACGGCTTCTGCATCCGCTGCGCGACCGGCGAAACCGGCGAGGCGATCGGCAAGATCCAGGGGTCGGAACCGGGCGGTCGCGAGTTCGAGGGCTATACCAGCGCCGAAGATTCGCAGCGCAAGATCCTGCGCGACGTGTTCGAGCTGGGCGACAGCTGGTACCGCACCGGGGATCTCATGCGCATGGACGCCGCCGGCTTCTTCTATTTCGTCGACCGCGTCGGCGACACCTTCCGCTGGAAGGGCGAGAACGTGGCGACCGCGGAAGTCGCCGACCCAATCGCCGAATTCCACGGCATCGCCGAAGCGACCGTTTACGGCGGGGCCGTGCCACAAACCGAAGGCCCGGCCGGCATGACGGCGCTCATCGTAGACCGCCCGCTGGATCTCTTCGAATTTCGCTATCTGATCCAGCGGCTGCCGTCCTACGCGCGGCCACTGTTCCTGCGCCTCAGGGACCGCATCGAGCTCACCACCACCTTCAGCACCGCAAGCTCGACCTCGTGCGCGAGGGCTTCGATCCGGCCGCTTCCGGCGACACGACCTTCTTTGACGATCCATCGCGGCAGGCCTTCGTGCCGCTCGACCGCGCGCTTTACGAGCGGATCGCCGCCGGCAAGGTCCGTCTCTAACCAGCCGCGGTGACGGCCCAGCACAGTTGGGTTTCTCGGCGCAATCGTCGTCGCTGGCCAAACGGCGAAACGCCTGCTCGGAGCCGCCCGGAATCCGGCGCTCTGTTCGGAGGCGGTTGGAATGCGCTTCCTCGGTTTGGCCGCAGCGGCCGGATTCGCTATCTTTATCCTTGCCGCCGGCGCGATCTTTGCAGGCGGCGCCGCGCGCGCCGATCAATGTCCGCAAAAGG
>JASHXX010000036.1 GCA_030043335.1 Xanthobacteraceae bacterium | reverse complement strand
CACCGATCGCTATTCGGCTTCCAAGGGAATCCCCGGGCTGCGCCGGGCCCAGGCCGCCTATTACGCGCGCCGTTTTGGCGTGAAGCTTAATCCCGAAACCCAGATCATCACCACGCTCGGCTCGAAGGAAGGCTTCGCCAATGTCGCGCAGGCGATTACTGCGCCGGGCGACATCATCATCGTGCCCAATCCGACCTATCCGATCCATGTCTTCGGCTTCCTGATGGCCGGCGGCGCCATCCGTTCCGTGCAAGTCGAGGCCGACGGCGCCTTCTTTGCCGCGCTCGAGCGCGCGGTGCTGCATTCGATCCCGAAACCGATAGCGGTCGTGGTCTGCTACCCGTCGAACCCGACCGCTTGCGTCGCCGACCTCGACTTCTATCGCGACCTCATCGCCTTTGCGAAGAAGCATTCGCTGCTGGTGCTCTCCGACGTCGCCTATGCCGAGGTCTATTTCGACAACGATCCGCCGCCGTCGGTCCTGCAGGTTCCCGGCGCGATCGACGTTGCAGTCGAATTTTCCTCGATGTCGAAGACCTATTCGATGCCTGGCTGGCGGCTCGGGTTTGCGGTCGGCAACGAGCCCATTATCGCGGCGCTCGCCCGAGTGAAGTCCTATCTCGACTATGGCGCGTTCACGCCGATCCAGGTTGCAGCGACGGCGGCGATCAACGGCCCCGACGACTGCATCCACGAGATGCGCGCGATCTACAAGCGCCGGCGCGATACGCTGGTCGAATCGTTCTGCCGCGCCGGCTGGGAGATTCCGCCGCCGCGGGCGTCGATGTTCGCCTGGGCGCCGATTCCCGAGCCGTTCCGCTCGCTCGGCAGCGTCGAGTTCTCGACTTTGCTGGTCGAGAAGGCGAGCGTGGCGGTATCGCCCGGAGCCGGCTTCGGCGAGCACGGCGAGGGCCACGTGCGCATCGCGCTGGTCGAGAATGAGCAGCGCATCCGCCAAGCCGCCCGCAATATCCGGCGCTTTCTTGAAACCGGCCCGGAAATGCTGCACAACGTCGTACCCCTCGCGACGCGACGTTAGTCCGGCGTCGCTATCCCCCAACCTGGCGACGTTTAATGGCCGAGCCGCTGAAAGTCGGTGTTGCCGGGTTAGGAACCGTTGGCACGGCCGTCATTCATCTGCTGGAAGCCGGGCGCGAGAAGCTCGCGTCGCGCTGCGGCCGGCGGATCGAAGTCGTCGCGCTGAGCGCACGCTCCCGCGGCAAGAAGCGCGATCTTGATCTCAGGAAATTCCGCTGGATCGGCGATCCGGCGGCGTTGGCGCGCGATCCGGCGATCGACGTTCTAGTCGAGGTCATCGGCGGCGCCGGCGACCCGGCAAAGCGCGCGGTCGAGACTGCGCTTGCCGCGGGCAAGCCGGTCGTCACCGCCAACAAGGCGCTCCTTGCGCGCCACGGCCATAAACTCGCGATGCTCGCCGAACGGCATCGGGTCGCGCTCAATTTCGAGGCTTCGGTCGCCGGCGGCATCCCGATCGTGAAGACGCTGCGCGAGGGCCTCAACGGCAACGCGTTCACCCGCATCTACGGCATCCTCAACGGCACCTGCAACTACATCCTCTCGCGCATGGAGCAGGACCGGCTTTCCTTCGCCGAATGCCTGCGCGACGCCCAGCGCCTCGGTTACGCCGAGGCGGATCCGACCTTCGACGTCGAGGGCCACGACACTGCGCAGAAGCTCGCGATCCTAGCGAGCCTCGCTTTCGGCACCAAGATCGATCCCGATGCGATCTATGTCGAGGGCATCTCCTCGATCACGCTCGCCGATCTCGACGCCGCCGGCGAGCTCGGCTACCGGATCAAGCTCCTCGGTGTCGCGGTCAAGACCGAAGCGGGCATCGAGCAGCGCGTCCACCCGACCATGGTGCGCAAGGAGTCGGCGATTGCCCAGGTCATGGGCGTGACCAACGCGGTGACGGTCGACGCCGACGGCCTTGCCCCGATCACGCTGGTCGGACCGGGCGCCGGCGGCATGGCGACGGCCTCGGCGGTGGTCTCCGACATCGCCGACATCGCGCGCGGCGTGCGCACGCCGCCGTTCGGACGTCCGGCGGCGCTGATGACCACGATCCGCAAGGCGCCGATGCAGCGCCACGAGGGCGGCTACTACATCCGGCTCCTGGCACGCGACCGCCCGGGCAGCGCAGCGACCATTGCGCGGCGTTTGGCGCAGCAGCAAATCTCGATCGAGTCGATTGTGCAGCGCCACGACGCCCGTGCGCCGTCGGCCACCCAATCCGGCCGCTCCGGCGTGCCGGTGCCGGTCATCCTCATCACCTACGCCACCAGCGAGGACGCGGTGCGCAAGGCGCTCGCCGCGGTGCGCCGCGACCGTGTAATCTCGGGACGGCCGCAGGTGATCCGGATCGAGAAGAACTAGGCCGTCAAGGCCGCTCGCGGCCGCAAGGGAAGGAAAAATGGCGTCGATCACTGTTCCATCGAACCTGATGATGGAGCGCATCCTCTCCATCGAGATCGTGCGCGTCACCGAGCGCGCGGCGGTCAATGCGGCGCGGCTGCGCGGGCGCGGTGACGAGAAATCTGCCGACCAGGCCGCGGTCGACGCCATGCGCCGCGAGCTCAACAATCTGCCGATCGACGGCACGGTGGTGATCGGGGAGGGCGAATTGGACGAGGCGCCGATGCTGTTCATCGGCGAGAAGGTCGGCAACAAGGCCGGTCCCAAGGTCGACATCGCCGTCGATCCGCTCGAGGGCACGACGCTGTGCGCCAAGAACATGTCGGGCGCGATTGCGACCCTCGCCATGGCCGAGAACGGCACGCTCCTGCATGCGCCGGACATCTATATGGAAAAGATCGCGGTCGGCCCCGGCTATCCGAAGGGCGTGGTCGATCTCGACGCGCCGGCCGACGAAAACGTCCGCAGCCTCGCCAAGGCCAAGGGGGTGCGGCCGGAAGCGATCACCGCCATGGTCCTCGACCGCCCGCGCCACGCCGACCTGATCGCGGCGATCCGCAAGGCCGGAGCGGCGGTGAGCCTGATCACCGACGGCGACATCGCCGGCGTCATCCACACCACCGAGCCGGACAAGACCGGGATCGACATTTATGTCGGCATCGGTGGCGCGCCCGAGGGCGTGCTCGCTGCGGCGGCGTTGCGCTGCACCGGCGGCCAGATGCAGTGCCGGCTCGTGCTCGACACCGAAGAACGCCGCGAGCGCGCCGCCAAGATGGGCATCAAGGATCCGCGCAAGCGCTACCAGATCGAGGACATGGTGCGCGGCGACTGCCTGTTCGCCGCAACGGGCGTCACCGACGGCCGCATGCTGCAGGGGGTGCGGTTCGGCCGTGGCATCGTCGAAACCGACACCGTGGTCATGCGCTCGGTCACCGGCACGGTGCGCTGGATCAGGGCCGAGCACCGGCAGCTGGACAAGTTCTAGCTCGCCATGACGGAGCGTTGACTCTGGCGCCGGCGAAACGACTTTAGTGTCGTGCCGCCCGATGGCGGCGAATCAC
>JASHXX010000307.1 GCA_030043335.1 Xanthobacteraceae bacterium | reverse complement strand
GGCGGCGTGCCGTGTTTCTCCAACGCGGTTAACGACGCCTTCTCATTCCTCGGCTCGGCCCACATCCAGATGCCGCACGATCATTGGCGCCTGTGGACCGCCGCGGACAAGCTCGGCCTGCATGGGTGAGCGGCGGCGCCCGGTAATCGTCATGCCCGACCTTGTGCCGGGCATCCACGACTTCAAGATATACGGAGGAGTGAAGGGTGGATGGCCGGGCCCGGCCCGGCCATGACGAATTGAAGGCAGCGGGCGCTTTTCATGACGCTTAAGCGCGAAGAGATTGCGGAGAAGCTCGCCGCGGTCGGCTATGTCGCCGACCGCGACATTGCGACCGCGCTGTGGCTGATGGAGTTCCTCAACCGCCCGCTGCTTCTTGAGGGCGAGGCCGGCGTCGGCAAGACCGAGGTGGCAAAAGCGCTCGCTGCGGTGCATCAGGCCGAGCTGATCCGCCTGCAATGCTACGAGGGGCTCGACCACAACGCCGCGCTCTACGAGTGGAACTATCAGCGCCAGCTTCTCGCCATCAAGACCCGCGAAGGCATCGGCGAGAACGCCGACACGATCGAGGAGCACATCTTCTCGGAAAAATATCTCCTGGAACGGCCGCTCCTTGCCGCCATCCGTCGCGCCGCGCCGCCGGTGCTGCTGGTCGACGAGGTCGATCGCGCCGACGAGGAGTTCGAGGCGTTCCTGCTCGAGCTGCTCTCCGATTTTCAGGTCAGCATTCCCGAGCTCGGCACCATCAAGGCGATCTCGATCCCGCGCGTGGTGCTGACCTCGAACGGCACGCGTGAACTCTCCGACGCGCTGCGCCGGCGCTGCCTTTACCACTATGTCGATTTCCCCGACGTCGAGCGTGAGGCGAAGATCATTCTGGTCCGAACCCCGGGCATCGACGCCGCGCTCGCGTTGCAGATCGCGCGCATGGTTGCCGCGGTGCGCAAGGAGGATTTGCGCAAGGTGCCGGGCGTGGCGGAAACGCTCGACTGGGCGGCAACGCTCGCCGGCCTCGAGGTGCAGGACCTGCGCCAGGAGCCGGAAGCCGTCCACGAGACCATGATGTGCCTGATCAAGACCCACGAGGACCGCGCCCGGCTCACCCGCGAAGTGAGCGAGCGCCTCCTCGGCAAGGTGGCGTGATGACGGGCCTCGCACGCGCGAACGAAGCGGCCACAATCGGCGAACCGGCCCGCCGCCGCCTCGCGGGCTTTGCGCGCACCTTGCGCGACAACGGCTTCCGCGTCGGCCTTGCCGAGACCCGCGACGCGCTCCAGGTGCTTGCTTCGCCGGCGGCGCTTCGCTCATCGTCGCTCAAGTCGGCGCTGCGCGCGCTGTTCTGCGCCACGCATTCCGATTGGGACCGGTTCGACGAAATTTTTGATGCGTTCTGGCTCGGCCACGGCATGCGGCAGCGACAAATATTGTCGGGCTCGCCCGCGGCGAGCCGCGCCCCGGGCCGGCGGCTCGCGCAGGCGCACGTGCCGCAGGATGCGCTCGGCCTTCCCGATCGTGTCGAGCGCCGCAGCGAAGGCGCCGACGCCGCCGCCGACGGCCGCGGTCGCCGCGAAGGCGCCTCACGCGTCGAGGCCCTGACCACGGCCGACCTTCGCCACATCGTCGATCCCGACGAGGTCGCGGCGACGCACGCGCTCGCGGCGCGCCTTGCCCGGGTGATGCGCGCGCGGCTTATCCGCCGCGAGCAGGTGCGCCGCCGCGGTCGGCGGCTCGATCTGCGCCGCACCATCCATCGCAACGTCTCGCACGGCGGAACGCCGGTCGAGCTCGCCTGGCGCCGCCGCAAGATCAAGCAGCTGCGCCTCGTCGTGCTGCTCGACGCCTCCGGCTCGATGAGCCTCTACACCGCGTTCTTCGTGCGCTTCCTGCACGGCGTCGTCGACAGCTTCCGCGAGGCCGAAGCCTTCGTGTTCCACACCCGGCTCGCCCACGTCTCGCCCTCGCTGCGCGACCGCGACGTCACCCGCGCCGTCGACCGGCTCGCCCTGATGGCGCAAGGGATCGGCGGCGGCACCCGCATCGGCGAGAGCCTTGCGACCTTCAACCGCTGGCACGCTGGGCGCGTGATCAATTCGCGCACCGCGGTGATGATCGTCTCCGACGGCTACGACACCGGCGAGCCCGAGCGGCTTGGCGAGGAGATGCGGCGCCTGCGCCGCCGCTGCCGGAAAATCATCTGGCTCAATCCGCTGATCGGCTGGCGCGATTACTCGCCCCAGGCGCGCGGGATGCAGGCGGCGTTGCCTTATGTCGATCTGTTTGCGCCGGCGCATAATCTCGAAAGCCTCGCCGCGCTCGAACCGTTCCTGGCCAAGATCTGAACGAAGCTCTGAAACCATGGCGGGCGCCAACGACATTCTGGACATCATTTCGACGCGCAAGGCCTCAGGCGAGCCGTTTGCGCTCGCGACCGTGGTGCGCACCGTCGCGGCGACCGCGGCCAAGGCTGGCGCCAAGGCGGTGATCCTGCCGGACGGCACGATCTCGGAAGGCTGGATCGGCGGCGGCTGCGCCCGCGCCGCGGTGCTCAAGGCGGCCCGAGACGCGCTCGCCGACGGCCGCTCGCGCCTCGTTTCGGTGGCGCCGGCCGATCTTCTCGCCGACCGCGGCGTCAAGGCCGGCGACGAGCAGGAGGGCGTGCGCTTCGCGCAGAACATGTGCCCGAGCCAGGGCACCATGGACATCTTCGTCGAGCCGGTGCTGCCGCGGCCGCAAGTCGTCGTTTGCGGCTCGAGTCCGGTCGCGGTGGCGGTCGCCGATCTGGCGAGGCGGACCGGATTTGCCGTCACCGTCTGCGCGCCGGCTTCCGAGCAGCCGGCCTTCGCCGATGCCGACCGCCGGATCGAGGGCTATGCGCTGCCGGTCGAAGAGGGCGCGCGCTATGTGGTGGTGTCGACGCAAGGCCGCGGCGACGAGGTGGCGCTCCTTGCCGCGCTTGCCGTCGACGTCGACTATGTTGCGTTCGTCGGCAGCCGCAAAAAGGCCGAAGCGCTGAAGGCGACGCTCGCCGGGCGGGGCGTCGCCGTCGAGCGTCTGAAGAAGCTCAAGGCGCCCGCGGGCCTCGATCTCGGCGCGATCACGCCGGACGAGATCGCCGTCTCGATTCTCGCCGAGATTATTGCGGTCAAGCGCGGCGCGGGCTCGCGCGGCGTGGCGCGGCC
>JASHXX010000306.1 GCA_030043335.1 Xanthobacteraceae bacterium | reverse complement strand
GAGAGAAAGCCGCCAACGCCGAGGCGGATCAACAGCCATGCCGCCTCCCATTCTTCGGTCTTGCCGCTCTTCACCTGAAAAGCGATCGAGCACCCGTAGCAGCAGAACGCGCAGTCTTCGCCGTTAATGGTTTGCTGCCAAGCGCGTGGCCCTACAGGCAGCAGACAATGGCGGCACAAGCTCTCCGCCGACGCACTCATGCTGGGTGCCCCGCCAACAAGCCATGCGACACGTGCGCGCCCAATGGCAGCAGTCCGCGGCCAAGCGTGATGATGCCAAGAAGCAGGATACAACTGCCGGCGAGCCACACGCCACGCTGCCGCCATGCAGGCGCCAAGGCCCGTCCAACGCCGCCCATCAGCAGCATTGCTGGAAATGTTCCGAGCCCGAACGATGCCATTGTGAGTAAGCCCGGCAACGCCTGAAAGGTGCTGGCTGCTTCGGCGGCGAAGGCATAAACCAGCGGACAGGGCAGGAAGCCGTTGAACACCCCAAACGCGAGTGGTGCGGCTTGGTTACGGGTCGTCATTAGGCCGCGCAGCGCAAGTGCGAAGGTGCTGCTGCCGAAGCCGACCTTCAGTCGTTGAAACGCCCGCAGCAAGCCGAAGAACTGCAACGCCATGGCGATCATGAGCAGTCCGGCGACAATCGCGAGAATACGTTCGGCCGCGTCCAGCGACCCGCTCAGCGGCGTGAACGTGGCTCCTCCTCGGGTACATATGACTTGTCCTAGCGCGCCCGCGAGCGCGCCAAGAAAGCAGTAAGTCGTCAATCGCCCGGAGTTATACAGCAAGTGGCGCAGAACGGTTGCACTGCTACCGCGCTGATCGCGTCCAAGCGCACAGGCGAACCCGCCACACATGCCGATGCAATGAAAACTGCCGGCAAAGCCCGCCGCGAACACGACCAAGTAGTAGATCATGACGGATCGGCCTGCCTGACCCGTTGCACGCAAGTTGCGGAAACCTCCGCCACTCCTACTGTCTCACGAGGTAAACGATCCAGGCAAAAAATGCGATGGTAACCACCGCGCCGCCGAAAAAGGCGATGATTTGGCTCGGACTCGCCTCCCCGAGCGAGAAGGCCGTGTGTGCCAGCATGCTCTCTCCTCTTCAGCCAAAAGAAGCTTTGAAAACGTTCAATGCGAGTTCGCAGAACAGGAAGAGGAGATTCAGAGCCGCGACCGCGAGCACTATCCTGGCTGCAACCATTTTCGCCACCTCTTCCTAGGCTCGTTCCGCGTCTTCACGTATCGATGACATCGTTGTTCGGATCGTCAATCGGTACTTCACCAATATGGTCGTCCTGGCCCCAGCCCGCCCCAGTACGTATACCCATAGTAGAGGGCCCAGATGAACAGCACCGCGTACACGGCCAGCAGCCAAGGCGGGATATGACCGATCCACGCTTCGATATAGCCACCGGCATATTCCTCTTTCTCGTGCTCCCAGCGGTCGTGCGTCCCCGCCTCGGGATGTGCCGAGGCATTCAGGTTAGTGCGTTGCGGGTCCGTCATCGTCGACCTCTCTGTGATAGAAGCGCAGCGCCTCCTCATCGGCACCCTTGAAAGCCCCGGAGAGGACAGCCCAGATGTAGATGCATACCGCGCCGATACTCATCAGCAGGGCAACCGCGTAGGGTCCAATGACCTCAAACTCATAGTTGCTCATGACTCACTCGCTTTTGTGCGGGAGGGCGTCGCCGCTGGTCTGAACGAGCGCGCCTGCAGGCTCGGCCGCTGCCCTGTCGGATGCCTCGGCGCTACGCTTCGGTCTCCCGCCCGGAACGTACGCGTCCTCCGGAGTGCTTGCCTGCAGCTTGGGATCGTCGAGCGCGGTACGGTCGGGGTCGGAAATCTTCAGCGGTTCTCCCGTCAGCGCATCGGTGAAGGCCGAAAACGAGAGAATGTAATAGGCCAACGCCCAGCGGTCCGCCTCCGGCACCGAGTCCCTATAAGAGGGCATCGGCGTGCCGCTCAAGCCGGTGCTTATGGTTCTGAAGATATCCTGCACCTGCGGACCCGATTTGAACTGCCCGCTGGTGAGATTGGCGGGCCGGACCGGGAAGCCGAAATCGTCCTTCAACCCGGCGGCCTTTTGGCCATCACCCTTGCCGGTCTGGCCATGGCACTCCCAGCATTTGGCATTCTGCCACACGTCCTTGCCGTGCGCGAGGATATCCTGCGAAGGCGGCGGCGGCGTTCCGATAAAGAGGGGTTGGCCCGGCGGTTCTTCTGTGAAGAAAGCGTAGGGCTTCGATGGGTCGGAGCGATCCACCGCCAGTATGTATTTGATGTACTGGATGACTGCGAGACGGTCGTTGATGGGCAGCTCATACCAAGCCGGCATCGCCGTGCCGCGCACGCCGCGGGTAATGGTCCGCAAGAGATCGCCGTCGGTCGGCACCGGCTTCTGGCTTAGCCTGAACTTGAACACGCCAGCACTGAAGTTCCGCGGGCGCTGGTTCCACAAGAAGGTCGCGGCGGGCCCGTTGCCGTCGCCTTTTTCCCCGTGGCAGCCGAGGCAGCGATTTTCGTAGACCTCCTTGCCGTAAGCGATCCATTCGGCCGAGCGCGGCATGGTGACGTCGGTCACTTCGATGTCCTGCGGCTCGAACAGGTCGCGCCACTTGCCGCGGTTCATCCCGAGCTTCTGCACATAGGCGATAAGGGCGTCGAGATCTTCGGTTTCGGCGGCGATCCTGACAGTGTTGCCGGTATATTCCTTATTCGGTATCCAGATGAGCGGCATCTTGCCGTGCGCCTCTAGCGGGACGAACAATAGGCCATCTGGGTTCGGCGTTAGTTTGATCTGATCTTGGCTTGCAAAATTGAACAGCGACTCGGTGAACGACGTCTTTTCCAGAGTTTTGTTGCCGGCCCCATCATCGACGATCCTCACCTGGTCATTGGGCGCGTCGAACAGCCCCTGGAACGGCGCCATGATCGATTCAGGCGTCAGCATGCGCGGATTCCAGAAATGGGCGTAATGCCACTCGTCGCCGTATTTGAGCCCGACCCGCGTGAGATCTGGTCCGATGCGGCGGGTGCCGAACAGGTGCGGCACGTCGAAGGCGTACTCGCCGGCCTCGCTCACCGGACCCCAGCGGCGCGTCTCGCCGGTCACCGGGCGAACGTACTGCGAATGGCAGTACCAGCAGCCCTCGCGCAGATATACGCGCCGCCCGCGTTGCTGCAGCGGCGTATAGTCGGTGGCCTCCGTCGCCATCCATTTAAGCTGACCGAGATCCGTCCGCACCACCGCGGTGACGTCGGTCGTGCGCGCCGACGGTTCGAGCAATGTGAGGATTCCCTGAGTGAAAACGGCGGCAAAGAAACAGAGTATACCGGCGACCAGGGCGACAAAGCGCGCAGTCATTCGGCCGGCCCTCCAGCTGGAATGGGGGTCATCCCTCTAGGATGCGGTTCTCTCGCCTCACCCGGGCGGGTGAGCGCGGTCATCATCAGGTTGACCACCAGCAGGCCCATGCCGATGTCCATGCTCACGCCCGATAACGTTCGCACAAACCAATAGGGCCGCATGTGGATGATGCTGTCGACCCAGTCCTCACCGTTCATCCATTGAAAGCCCTGCATTAGACCGGCGAAGGTCAGCACAAGCCCCATCGTCGTGATGCCGGCGGTGATCAGCCAGAACGACAAGTTCCCCATCGTAAACGACCACAGCTCCCGCCCGCACAGCCGCGGCCAGGTATAGACCAAGCCGCCGATCGCCCAGACCACAAACGTCCCAAACACGGTGAGATGCGAGTGCGAGATGACGAAATCGGAGAAATGGGTGGGCTGCTGGATCAGGCGCAACGCCTCGGTCGAGCCCTGGAAGCAGCCGGCCAGATACATGAGCGCGCCCATAATCAAGAATTTGCCCGGTAGATTCTTGCCAAAGCCCACCCACCTGCCCTTTACCGTTCCGAAGAAGTTCACCAGTACGGTCCACACCGGAATAATCAGCAGCATAGAAGTGATGATCGCGATCGTCTCCGCCCAGTCGGCGATCGGACTGTAGAGGTAATGGTGGATGCCGACGAACGGATAGAACAGCGCCAGCGACCAGAAGCCGACGAGCGACAACTTATGGGCGTACAGCGGGTTGCGGACGGTGACGGGGAGGTAATAGTAGATGAGCACGTAACCCGCGGGCGTCAGCCATAGCCCGACAATGTAGTGAATATAAAGACCGTGGAAGCCCGCGCTGTTGATGCCTGAAATCGTGTAGGGGAGAATGAAGCTGCCAAGAACGAGATTCATTGTCGTCCATATGAAGGCGCCAATGAGATACCAGAGCGCGACGTAGAGTGGCGGCTCGAGGCGCCGCGCGATGGTAACCAAGAACTGCGCCGTCGCC
>JASHXX010000305.1 GCA_030043335.1 Xanthobacteraceae bacterium | reverse complement strand
GGATATTTTTTCCGCGAGCCACTGGACGGCCGCATTTACGGTCTGGCCGTTTGGAGCCCCGATCCACTTAGACCGCCATATGCGCTGCCTCTACCGGTTTCACAGCTGCCGGGTCGCGTGCCACCCCGCGTCGCACAAATCGTGCAGTTGGGCAAAGTGGCTTTCGCGAACGTCCATCTTTCGCATGGGCAGCTTCTGAATCGCTGGCAATTGGCGCACGTCGCAAATGCTCTCGACGGGCCGGCGGCCGTCATCGGCGACTACAACGCGATTGGGCCGATCAAGCTTGCCGGCTTCAAAGACATCGGACCGCGGCAACCCACCCACAGTCCGACCAATATCGTTTCCCTTCGTCTCGATCGTTGCATGGCGCGCGGTTTGCGCTGCACATATGCCCGGGTGCTGTCGCGCGGTCCTTCTGACCACCATCCGATCAGGCTCGATCTGCATGTCCTACCGGGAAGCCAAGTCTCGGATGGATCCTGCACCGCACATGTCAGGCGTTTCAAGCTGCGCGCCGGCGTAGAAAGATGGGCACGGGCGATGTCCGATGCACCAAACCGTATTCGCGTGGGACAGACGTTTTTCGAGACGCTAGATCTGAAATTTCGGAAGGGGAAGCATGATATGGCACAATTGCGTCGGCCGGCGCCGGCAAGTAAGCGCGAACCGGCGTGGCAGGATTTCGAGAATGGCATGCGGCCGGAAGCGCGATGATCTTCGCAAATCATGCCACTTTGAACATTTAGCACGCAGTGCACAGTCGGGATGACCTTCGGGCCAACGAAGACGATGTATGCCCCTGCCCGCTGGCAGTTTGTGCACTCGAGTGTCTTCACAAACCTGATTATCGCCGCGTCGGCCTTGCGCCCGCGTCGGGTTAGCCCATCGAACGCAAAATTGACTTAGCTCAAGGTCGGGAACCGAGGTTTGCGTCGGAATCCCGGAGTGGCTTTAAAACATGGGAGCTACCGTACTCGCGTCGCTTTCAGGAACCAGTTAAACCAGACCTTCTCCAGTGCGAGAGGGCCCGCCGGTTAGAATAGGAGCAACGATGATGACGCGACGCCAAGCCAGTGTCGAAATTCTCGCCAGCGCAGCCATCGCCGCAGTGCCAATGGTCGCCATGGCCCAGGAGGCCAAGTCCGTCACGTTGCCGCCGCCGCGCAACGACGGGGGCCAGCCGTTGCTCAGGGCACTGAAGCTTCGACGTTCGACGCGCGAGTATTCGGACCGCAAGCTATCGCCGCAGGCACTGTCTGACCTGCTTTGGGCCGCCTTCGGCGTCAACCGGCCGAGCGGCGACCGCACCGCGCCCTATTGGCGGCACGTAATGGTGATCGACATCTACGCGGCGATGGAAGACGGAGTTTGGCTCTACGAACCTCAGGCGCACGCGCTGCTGCTGCATCAGCCCGACGACATCCGCGCGGCGACCGGGCTACAGGATTTCGTCGGCACAGCAGCGCTCAACCTCGTCTATGTCGCGCACGGTGAGCGCATGACTGACATTTCGCTCGAGGAGCGCCGGCTTTACGCTTCGGTCGACACCGGGTTCATCGGGCAGAACGTCTATTTGTTCTGCGCCTCGGAGGGGCTTGCCAGCGTGTTCCGCGCAGCGGTCGATTATCCAAAACTGGCGCGGCTGATGCGCCTACCTGAGCAACAGTTCGTGACCTTCGCACAGACGGTAGGCTACCCTCGCGAGTGAACGGACCCTCAGTAGGCCAGTACCCCTGCGCCCTGATTATCATAACCGTTTTCGGGCGATGACGACAAAACCATTCGGCGCCCACCGCCGTCGCTCCGACTAGCTTGCCACACTTGGTACAGGCAAGAATCTTTCTTTACCTCGCCGTTTTGATTGTTTTACTGGCCTTCGGTTCGCCGCCGGGAGGCCTCATTGACATTCCCATCAGCTTTCTTCTCAAAAACAAGTTGCACTTACCGGCGTCCCAGCTTGCCGATTTCCGGCTTGTCTCCGCCATCCCGCTCTATCTATCTTGCCTTTTCGGATTCGTCCGGGACACTTGGAATCCCCTTGGAATGAGAGACCGGGGCTTCATGTTGTTGTTTGGTGCGGTTACGTCTGGCCATCACTCCGGCAAGGAGCGCGACCATGCCTGCAAATGTGTGCCGAACTCGGTTTCCGCGCAGAGGACGCAGGATCGGACATTAGGCGCGTTGTGCTCGATCTCAAAAATATCGGAGCTCGCGGAAACAGCTCGATGCGAGGCGACTAAAATTCATAATAACGTGCCCGGAGTTGAGAACACGAATGAGAATACGAAATGGCTGCTCGACGACGGCGATTGTTGTCAGCGCATTGTTCGCTGTAGCGGCATGGAGTACCGGCAGCTCCGCTCAGCAGCAACGGCTCAATTGTATCTTGGCCGATAGGGACGGCCAACCTGGATCCGAAAGCCGATCGATTGTTGTTGCATTTGACGAATACGACAAGACCGTGACGGCTCAAGAAGATGGCGGCCATAGCTACAGCTTCACAAAAGTGACGATCAGCAACGTGTCCATAAATGGACAGGCCGACAACATCAGCCTTGGTATCGACCGATCCTCGCTGGGTATCGTTTGGCAGCAATACGGAGCGGACAAGGTGAGCACCGAGTACGGCCATTGCCGCGCGGCGCAGCCGCCGTGATCCGGATTTTCGGCTCGCCGAATCCCCCTGATCCGACTATCGCGTGGATACGGATAAAAGCGATGGATGGCTGCGTTTTGATCCGACGCAACGGCCTCACTCGTAACGTAGGGCATCGATCGGATTTAGGCTTGCTGCCTTGTGCGCCGGATAATAGCCAAAGAACACGCCAACTGCCGCGGCGAACAAGAACCCGCCGGCGACTGCCGCCAGCGATACCGGAGCGGCCCACCTGAACAGCAAAGAAGCTACTGCGGAAATCGCAATACCCGTGACAATGCCGGCGAGGCCGCCGCTGACGCTGAGAAAGATGGCCTCGGCAAGAAACTGCAGCAATACATGCAGCCGACGCGCCCCGATCGCCATGCGCAAGCCGATCTCGCGTGTACGTTCGGTTACGGAGACGAGGAGGATGTTCATGATGCCGATGCCGCCGACGAGTAGGGAAATCGACGCCACGGCGGCCAGCAGGAGCGCCATGATGCGGCTGCTGCTCTCCGCGGTTTCAACAAACTGGCTCAGGTTGCGCACGTCGAAGTCGTTGACGGCCCCCGGCTTGATCCGATGGCGGCGAATGAGCGTATCGCTTGCTTGCCGAATGGCGGTCTGCACCAAGGGCTGACTTACTGCCTGCACGTAGATCGCATTGGCATAGCCGGTCAGCCGCGCTTGCAGATTGTACGGATTGGGCGGCGGTAAATAGGGCCAATTGAGCGGCGTTTGCTGCTGGGTCGGTGCTGCCACCCCAAGCACTTTGCGCTCGGCTGTCGTGAACGGCATCATCACGATGTCGTCCTGATCCACGCCGAACGGCGACTGCCCCTTCGCGGCGAGGAGACCGATCACCTGCAGCGGCACGCTCTTGACCTGGATATAGGCACCGATCGGATTTTCCCCCGGGCTGAAGAGCTGACGGTAAACCGTCTGCCCGATGGCGGTGACGAGGTTGGCCTTGTTGTTGTCGTCGGCGGTGATGCCGCGGCCGGCGGCGATTTGCCAATTCGTAATCAAGGGATAGACAGCGTTTACGCCCTGGATGCTCGTTGTCCAGTTTTGGTTGCTGTACTGTACTTGCCCTTGCTGGCGAATGAGGTAACCGACTTGCGCGACCGCCGAATCTTCGCGGCGGATCGCCCGCGCGTCGGCCACGGTAAGCGTGCTGGCGCTGCCGAAGCCGGCACGGATGCCGCCGGTGGTAAGCGCGCCGGGGAGGATGACGACCACGTTGGTGCCGAGGCTCTCGATCTGCTTACGCACCGCTTCGCTCGCGCCGTTGCCAACCGCGACCATGACGATAAGTGCGGCGACGCCGATGAACACCCCGAGCATGGTCAGCGCCGAGCGCATTTTGTTGCGTCCGATCGCCTGCGCCGCGGCGGCGAGAATCATGAGCGCAAAAGCTAAGGATCCACCGGTCGCGGGTACGGCGGCTGGCGCAAATGGGTGGAATATCGCCGAGCTTGCGGGCGCGGCAGCTACGACGGCCGCCGGCGGCTTGCGGACGCTTTCGTCGGCGACGATCTTGCCGTCGCGCATCGTCACGATGCGATCGGCATAGGTGGCGATGTCGGCCTCGTGGGTCACAAGGATGATGGTGACTCGCTGCTCGTGATTGAGCGAGCGCAGCGTCTCCATGATCTCGTGCGATGTGCGCGTGTCTAGATTGCCCGTAGGCTCGTCTGCGAGCAGGAGGCTCGGCGCATTGATCAGCGCCCGGGCAATCGCGACGCGCTGCTGTTGGCCGCCGGAAAGCTGGCCCGGTGTGTTGCGTTCGCGCTCGCCCAGGCCAAGAAGCTGCAGCGCAGCCCGCGCCCGCTCCACGCGCACCAAGCGACGCTTCGGCCCGGATGCGGCGTAGTAGAGCGGCAAGGCGACATTCTCGAGCGCGCTGGTGCGGGCCAGGAGGTTGAAGCTCTGAAATACAAAGCCGAGACGCTCGCTGCGAATACGGGCGAGTTCCGGCTCGCGCAGCGCCGCGATGTCCACGCCTTCCAGAGAATAGTGGCCGCTCGTCGGTCTATCGAGGCAGCCAAGGATATTCATCAGCGTGGACTTGCCGGAGCCTGACGAGCCCATAATGGCGACGAACTCGCCGGATTGGATAGTCAGGCTTACGCCGCGAAGCGCTGAGACCTTAACGTCACCGACGACGAAGGTGCGAGTGACATCTTCGACCTTGATAATCGGCTGCGTCGCCACGGCTGCTTCGCGCAGCATCGCGCTACCCACCTCACGACCGCGGCGGCAAACCAGGCTGGCCGCTGGCGCTGCCTCGGGTCTCGCCGGTGATGATCTGATCGCTCAGACGAAGATCACCCTTCACGATCTCGGTGAAATTGTCGTCGCTGAGGCCCGGGACGATAGAGATTGCGACAGGCTGGCCGTCGCGCAGCACCCAGATTTTTGACGTCGGAACGCTCCGAGCTTGAACTGCCGACGGGCCGCTGGGCATATAGCGCAGCGCCTGATTCGGCACGCGCAGCACGTCATCTCTTTGATCAACGACAATCTGCGTGGACGCCGTCATCCCGGGCATTAGCGTCAGGTCGCCATTATCCACGCCAACCACGACGTCGTAGGTCACCACGTTCTGGACCGTCTGCGGCGACACGCGGATCTGGGTCACGTTGCCGTGGAAGAGCCGCTGCGGGAAGGCGTCGACCGTGAAAGTGGCTTTCTCACCATCCTTGACGCCGCCCATGTCACCTTCGCTGGTATTGGTGTCCACCTCCATCTTCTTGAGGTCGGCGGCGATGAGGAAAAGCGTCGGCGTCTGAAAGCTCGCCGCGACGGTCTGCCCGCCGGTCACGTTGCGCGATACGACGGTTCCGTCCACGGGCGAAACGATGTCAGTATAGTTGAGATTGAGCTTGGCGCCCTCGACCAAAGCCTGGTCGAGTTTCACGGTCGCCTCGTCCTGGTTGACGATATAGACTTGGTCCTCAGCCTGCTGTCGCGCGATCGAGTTCTGCTGGGCGAGCAGTTGGTAGCGTGCGAGATCCATGCGATCCTTGTCGCGTACCGCCTGGTCACGCAGGAGCTGACCGGAATACTGATCTAGCGTCGCCTGATACGGGCGTGGATCGATCTTGGCGCAGACCTGACCGGCCCGCACTTGTGTGTTGTAGTCGCAGTAAATGTTCTGAATCACGCCCGAGACATAGGTGCCGACACCGGATTGACGGTTCCGGTCGCCGTCACCGTGCGGGTAATGGGCCCGCGAGCCGCTGTCACAGTGGCGTAATGCACCGGGGCGGTGCGATGCATGCCCCACCACGCCACGCCAGCCAAGACGGAA
>JASHXX010000304.1 GCA_030043335.1 Xanthobacteraceae bacterium | reverse complement strand
AACCGCTGCTCTATCCGGCTGAGCTACGGGACCAATCAAGACGCGCAGGCTCTCGGGGTTTGCCACGCCGAATTCCGTTCGCCTGCGGCTCGACTATATAGCATCGGGGGAACTGCCCCGCACGTCGTCGGCCATCGTCCGGCGGCGGTCGTTGTGCGCTGCGGGATTGACTCTCCTTCGCCGAGGCTCACAGTTTGACGGCGGTGAAGGGGCACGCTGCGGACCGCCACGCCGAAGGCGCTCATGGCGTTGCGGGGTGCAGAAATATTTGCTGCGGTGTTGCTTTAGGCCGTCTCCACGATCATGCCCCATGTCGGCGTCAGCCTTGTCGGAGATATTGGCGCAACGAACGCAAGGTTTGCCCTGGTTCAGCCGGACGGCACCATGAGTTCGGCGCGCGTCTACGAGTTGAACGAGCATGACTCCCTTTACGACGCGATCGAGGCGTTCCTGAGCGAAGAGGCGCCGCCGGCGCGGCCGGTGCAGGCGGTGCTCGCTTGGGCGTCGCCGATCACCGGCGACCAGGTCACGCTGACCAATCACCCATGGACGTTCTCGATCACGGCGCTGCGGCAACAACTGAGCCTCAGACGGCTTCGCGTCGTCAACGACTTTGCCGCCAATGCCGCCGCCATTCCCTACCTCGGCGAGAACGATCGCATCCAGATCGGCGGCGGCGCGCCGGAACATGACGCGCCGATCGGCATCATCGGTCCGGGCACCGGCTTGGGTGTCAGCGCGTTGGCGCGATCGGGGGATAACGTGATGATGATCGCCGGCGAGGGCGGCCACGTGACGATGAGCCCCGCAACCGCGCAAGAGAGCGCGATCCTCGACCTCATGCGCACGCGCTTTGATCACGTCTCCGCCGAGCGTGTCCTCTCCGGCTCCGGCCTCGTTAATCTGTACAACACGCTGTGCGAGCTGTCGGGAACGCCGGCGACCTCGTATATGGCCGATCAAATCACCAGCCCCCGCATTTGGGACGATGACCCCCGCACCCGCGAAGCCACCGCAATATTTTGCGCGATGCTCGGAACGGTGGCGGGCAATCTCGCCCTGACCATCGGCGCCCGCGGCGGCGTCTATATCGCCGGCGGCATCGTCCCGCGGATCGCAGCGTTTTTCGCGCAATCCGAGTTCCGCTCGCGGTTCGAAGCCAAGGGACGCATGCGCGGCTACCTCGCCGAGATTCCGACTTACCTGATCGTGCGACCGCTTCCGGCCTTGCTCGGTGCCGCGGCCATGCTGAACGAATGGCGATGAGCCCTGCCGCCCGCGGTGCGCGACCGGAGCGAGGCGCGTTCAAATTGCCTGCAGCCTTACGTCTTTGATCAGCCGCTCGACGTCTTCTCGTTGGCATAGCTCCGTTCCCGGCATCAGCAGCGCCGCCGATCCCGCCGCCACGCCGTAGCGGAACGCCGTTTCCAGCCCGTGGCCTGCCGCCAGGCTCCAGATCATGGCGCCGAGGAAGCTATCGCCGGCGCCGACAATGCTCACCGGTTTGATCGCGAGCGCTGGCGCGCACAGAACCCGGTCTCGGGTTACCAGGAGCGCGCCGCGATCGCCGAGGGTAAGGGCCACGACCTCCACCCGCCCCTGGTCCATAAGCCGCCGACAGGCTTTGATCCAATCTGCTTGCGTCTCGAGCGGGCCGTCACCGCCCATCAGTCCGCGGAATTCGTTCAGGCTCGGCTTGATCAAATAGACGCCGGCCTCGATCGCGGCCCGCAACGCCGGCCCCGAGCTGTCGATGACGGTCTTTCTCGAGTTCTGTTTTGCGAGCTGCGCGACGCGGCCGTAGAAGTCGTCGGGAACGCCGGGCGGCAGGCTGCCGCTGCCGACGATGAAACGCGTGCGCGAGTCGAGCGCGGCGAGCCGGTCGAGACAAGCGCGCCACTCCCGCTCGGCGACGTGCGGTCCCGGAAGCACGAACCGGTATTGCGCGCCGGTGCTTCGTTCGAGAACGGTGAAGTCCTCGCGCGTTTCGCCGCTGATCGGAATCGGCGATGCCGGAATAGCCTCCGCGTCGATCAGTTGGCGCAGCAATTGGCCGAGCGTTCCGCCGGCCGCGTAGATTGCACTCACGTCGGCGCCGAGTCGTTTTATGACGCGCGCCACGTTGATGCCGCCGCCGCCGGGATCGCGGCGGCCTTCCGCGCACCGCAGCTTGTGAAACGGCAGAACGCGCACGACCGACACCGAGAGATCGATTGACGGGTTCATCGTCAGTGTGACCACGTCCGCCATTCTCATCCTGCTTCGGTTGAGGTCGCTGCCGGAACCGTCCGCATGATGGCCAGCGGCTACGCCCAGGCGAACGCGCCGAGGAGCATTCCGACGCGCCCGTCCCCCCACAGTGGAAGGATAAGCCGGGAGTAACCTTGCTGTGCGGATGAGCCGCGGCCGCCGGCCGCGGCCCGTCGATAGTAGGTCGGCTGCGCGCTCTCGACCGCGGCGCTGCATT
Organism: Xanthobacteraceae bacterium; assembly: GCA_030043335.1. Taxonomy (GTDB): domain Bacteria; phylum Pseudomonadota; class Alphaproteobacteria; order Rhizobiales; family Xanthobacteraceae; genus BOG-931. The sequence continues at coordinate 1,853 of JASHXX010000304.1, read as the reverse complement.
GGGAAATCGCGAACTGCAGCGGCTGGCGGATCTCGATTTCATCGAGAAATTTGCCCGCGAGATCGCCGCCGTACCGCGCCTGGATTTCCGCACCGACGACGCCGAAGCCGAACCGGAAGCGCACCGGTTTGGCGCTCGCCTCGATCATCATCAGCTTGGCCGAAAGCGCCGGAAGTGCCGAGAGCTTGACGTCATCCCAGAATGGCATTTGCGCTTCGTGGCGCTTGAGGCCTTCCCAATAGGCGAGAACGAGCGCGAGTTCCCGCTCCGGTTTCCCGGGCAGGGCAAAAGGTCGGGCGGATGGTTTCACGCGCTAGCTCCGGGGGCTGGTGAACTCAGGCAAGCGTCGTCGACATTTGGAATTCCAACTATCGGCGGATTCGTGCCGGAGACCTTGCGCTACGTCAAAAATCCGGTCCGCGCCTCCGCGGCGACGTTATTGCCGTGACAAAGGGCCAGCTTTTGACGGAAACTCCAGCGAACGGCGCCCGCGACCGACGATCTCGAGCACCGCCGCACCTGCAATCAACGATCATGGGCGGGGGCATCGGCCAATTGGTGCGCCCTGCCGCCGGCGCCCGCTGGGAGGAGAGTTTATGGCCAAGTTGACCCAAAGCTACGTGCACGGCGCCTGCGATGTGCCGCTCATCGGCGACACCATCGGGGTTCATTTCGACAAGGTGGCGGAGCGCTGGAGCGACCGTGACGCACTCATCGTGCGCCAGCGGGATATCAGGTGGAACTACCGCGAACTGAAGGCCAAAGTCGACGCCTTCGCCGCGGGCCTGCTGGCGCTCGGCCTCTCGCCCGGCGACCGCGTCGGCATCTGGTCGCCGAACAACGCCGAATGGGTGATCACCCAATTCGCCACCGCCAAAGCGGGTCTCATCCTCGTCAACATCAATCCGGCCTATCGGCTCTCCGAGCTCGAATACGCGCTCAACAAAGTGGGTTGCAAGGCGCTCGTCACCGCCGCCGCCTTCAAGACCGGCGACTATATCGCCATGCTGCGCGAGCTCGCGCCCGAGATCGACCGCAGCGCGCCGGGGAGATTGCAAGCGAAGCGCCTGCCGACGCTGGCCACGCTCATTCGCATCGGCGACGGCGAAGCGCGCGGCTTTCTACGCTTCGACGACGTGCTCGCCGTGGGCGGCGAGCGTCATCGGGCGCTGCTCGGCGAGCTTGCGGCCAAGCTGCAATTCGACGATCCGATCAACATCCAGTTCACCAGCGGCACCACCGGCGCCCCCAAAGGCGCGACGCTCACCCATCACAACATCCTCAACAATGGCTATTTCATCGGTGAAGCGCTGCGGCTCACCGATCGTGACCGGGTCTGCATTCCGGTGCCGCTTTATCACTGCTTCGGCATGGTGCTCGGCAATCTCGCCTGCATGACCCATGGCTCGGCCATGGTCTATCCGGCGGAGGGATTCGATCCGCGGGCGACGCTCGAGGCGGTCGAGGCCGAACGCTGCACCGCGCTCTACGGCGTTCCGACCATGTTCATCGCCGAGCTCGGGCATTCGGAATTCAAGCGCTTTAATCTTGGCTCGCTGCGCACCGGCATCATGGCCGGCTCGCCCTGTCCGATCGAGATCATGAAGCGCTGCGTCAGCGAAATGAACATGCGCGAGGTGACGATCGCCTACGGCATGACCGAAACGAGCCCGGTGAGCACGCAGACCTCGTGCGACGATCCGCTCGAACGCCGCGTCGGCACCGTCGGCCGTGTGCACCCCCATGTCGAGATCAAGATCATCGACGCCGAGGGCCGCATCGTGCCGCCGGGAACGCCCGGCGAATTCTGCACGCGCGGCTATTGCGTGATGCTCGGCTATTGGGGTGACGCG
>JASHXX010000303.1 GCA_030043335.1 Xanthobacteraceae bacterium | reverse complement strand
TTGACGAAATATCTGCGCGGCATCGCTTCGCTGGGACGTGACAATGTTGAAAGGGAAATGCGCGCTCATTACTGGCTCGGTTGCGGGTCTCGGCTACGCCATCGCCGAAGCCCTTGCGGCTGCCGGCTGCAACATCGTCCTCAACGGCATCGTGCCGCCCGAGAGCGCGGCCGCGGCACGGGACAGTCTCGCGCAGAAATCCGACGTCGGCGTACTCTACGAGGAGGCCGACATCGGCGATCCCGTGCAGATCGAGCGCCTGATCGCCAACGCCGTCGAAAAGTTCGGCGCAATCGATATTGTCGTGAACAACGCGGTCGTGCGCCATTTCTGCCGGGTTGAAAACCTGACGCCGGCGCAGTGGAACGAGTCGCTTGCGGTCAATCTGTCGGCGCCGTTCCATATCATCCGCCTGACCCTGCCGACGATGCGGAAGCGCCGCTGGGGGCGCATCTTCAACCTATCTTCCTATTACGGCTTCCGCGGCGGCGAGGAGCGCATCGGCTACGTCACAACCAAGACTGCGCTGCTCGGCATGACGCGTGCGGTCGCGCTCGAAAACTCCGACATGGACATCACCTGCAACGCCATATGCCCTGGTACCCTGGCGACGCCGGACATCATGAGGCGCATCCGCAAGAAAGCGGCGTCCGAAAGCGTCAGCGAAGCCGAGGCGATCAGACGCTATCTGGCCGGACGCCATCCGGATGACCGCTTCATCGATGTTGAGAATGTTGCTGCCATGATCGCGTTCCTCTGCGGTCCAGCCGGCCGCGACGTTACCGGCGCGGCACTGCCGGTAGACGGCGGCTGGCTGGCCATGTGACCGCGCGTTGACCCAGCGCGCAAACGTGTCGAGCAAGGCGTACTCGGCTCATCCACGCGGATCGGCATCGAGGCGAACTATCCAGCCTTCGAGGCCAGGCCGCGTCGCTGGATATCGTTTCAGCACCGCTGGATCGTGACCTGGGATGATATGAGCTTCAGAGGTCGCGAGCTTCCGCAGATGATCGTAGCCCTCGAGGACTTCAGCTGGGCTGTAGGTGACGGGATAGACGCGGTTCTGTTCAACATGATCGTAGAGATGCGTCGCATCTGACGCGAGAACGACATGACCCCGCTGCGTTTTCACGCGCACGCACTGCAGTCCTTTGGAGTGCCCGCCAATCTTATGGACCGTGATACCCGGCACGATTTCTTCGGCGCCTTCATGAAATACCACCCGGCCTGCAAACAGCTTGCGCACCATCGCGACGACGTCTTCTTCCTCGAACGGCGTTTTGAGAAATTGATGGCACATGCAACGGCCCGTCGCATATGCCATTTCGGTGTCCTGCAAATGGTATTTTGCGCGCGGAAAAAGGCCGTAATTTCCGGTGTGATCGTAATGCAGGTGCGACACGATGACGTGCTCGATGCTATCGGGCTTTATTCCGATCGCCCTGAGGCCGTCGCCGATGGGTCGCACCAGGGTGCGGTTGCGCCTCTTGCCCATAGCCTCGTCAAAGCCGGTATCGAAGACGTAGGTGCCGCGCCGGCCAACGATTGCCCAGACGTAGTAGTCAAGCGGCTGCAAGATGTCATGGGGATCACCGCCGATGTAATTTTCTCTCGACCGGCGATCGTGATGCCCGTAGTGAATCGCATGAATTTCGTATGTGTCTTCGTCGTCCATGACAGTCTACGCCCACGACAATCAACGCTCATTCGATTTCACTTCAACGCCAGCCCATTGCTCAACGGTCTGCACGATCTCCGTAATGTCCGAATCCGGCCCGTTGAGTGTTTTAGCAATACCGATCAGCTGTCGCACCGCATTGCCGACCATCATTGGCACGCCAAGTCGTTCGCCCTCTTCGAGGCAAAGCCGGACGTCCTTATAGAGGAGATCGGTCGCAAAACCGAAATCGAACTTCCGCGGCAGCACGCAGCGCGGAAACTTATCTGCGGTCGCCGTGTTACGACCGCTGCCGGCGTTAATGACGTCGAGCATGACTGCAGGGTCGAGCCCGGCTTTCGTTCCCATCACCAGGGCTTCAGATGTAATTGCGATGGCGGCGGCAGAAAGAAGATTGTTGCAAAGCTTCATCGTCTGGCCGAGACCGGGACGCTCGCCGACCCAGAATACCTTTCCAATGACACCGAGAATGGACGTCAACTCGCCGCTCAGGCTTTTTGGCCCGGAAACCATGACTGCAAGCGTCCCCTTCTCGGCGCCAGAGGGGCCGCCGCTTACCGGCGCATCCACGGCAACGATTCCCTTTGCGGCTAGGCTTTTGGCGACCTCGCTTGCGACGCGAGGACCGGTCGTCGATAAGTCGATGAAAGTTTTGATCTTCGTTCCCATCGCAACGCCGTTTGACGAAAGCGCGACTGTGCTGACGATATCGGGCGTCGGCAAGCTGGCCATCACGATTTCGGCCTGGGACGCGACATCGGCAGGCGAATGCGCCGCGCTGGCGCCCGCTGCGGTCGCCCGCTGTAGGGCACGTGGATCGGCATCAAAGACCACTACTTTGTGATCGGCTGCAACAAGCCGTCTCGACATGTGGCTGCCCATGCGCCCCACGCCAATAAAACCAACGACTCTTTCCACCATCCTTGTATTCCCTCGAACGGAGCCATTGAACAAAATCGGATTTTCGAAGATGCAAGCGCCGCTTCGCGAAAGGCCCTGAATCCGATCCTCGGATCGTGTTGACTATGCCCGGCCAACCAGCACTAGACCGCCGGCAATTCTAGTCGAAGATTCGCACGAAAGCGGTCTTTTGGAACGGCATGGTTCAAAACCGCCAACAAACGTCGCTTGACGCCCTTGGCGCGTCGCGACACCCCATTTTGGGTAGTGCTTGGGTGCATGGATCCGGGCAGCATTTTCCGGGTTCAGGGGTCAGTCTCGACAATGCCGATGCGATCGAGGCATCGCAACGCGGCACGCTCATTAATTAGAGAGAGAGGAAGCCTCACTATGCCGCGTAACGGCGGTACGGCACGCCACGCTGGCTACAATTGGCGCCTCAGGCTGAGGTGAAAAAGGCGAAGCCCGTTGATGTTCCCATCTAGCAGATAGAACGCTTCGAGTCAGTCATCAACCTGAAAACTGCCAAAGCGATCGGTGTTGATCCGTCAACGTCGATTCTGCTCCGCGCCGATGAGGTAATCGAATCAGGTGATGAGGGGACATTTTGCTCCGAGGCGGCATCACGCAATTGGCACGTCGCTACACCTTGCCTTTCGGCCAGCGACCGACGCTTTCGGGGTGAAGCGGACATCGACCGGCAGGCAAGACCGGCTGCATCGGTCGAAAATGACCCGACTGAGACATGGCGCGCTCCTTCGATAGACTTGGTGTCAATGCCAGAGTAAGTTCCAGTGCAAGGGGGCGCTTAAAACTATGGCCGAACAGCGTGTGGAGCGGCGGCTTGCGGCCATCCTCGCGGGGGATGTTGCTGGCTACAGCAGGCTAATGGGCGCTGATGAGGAGGGCACGCTCGCCCGGCTCAACGCGCATCGGCGTGAATTTTAGGAACCGACGATCTCGGCTCACCGAGGCCGCATTGTTAAACGCACCGGCGACGGACTTCTCATCGAGTTCGCCAGCGCGGTGGACGCCGCCTGCTGCGCCGTCGAGTCGCAGCGCGGCATGGTGCAGCGCAATGCGAGCGTGCCGCCGGACCAGCGGATCGAACTGCGCATGGGCATCCATGTCGGCGACATCATGATCGAGGACGGTGATATCTTCGGCGATGGTGTTAACATTGCTGCACGGCTGGAAAGCATCGCCCAGCCGGGTGGCATCTGCATCTCCGACGACACCTATCGGCAGATCCGCGGCAAGCTCGACGTGAATTTTCAGGATTCCGGCGAGCAGGAACTCAAAAACATTGCGCGCCCGGTCCGCGTCTATCAGTTGCGCCCCGACACGCCGACATCTGTCGGTCAGACAGCTAGCGGTGGCCTCGCGTTGCCGGACAAGCCCTCAATCGCAGTGCTTGCATTCCAGAACCTGAGCGGTGATCCGGAACAGGAGTTTTTCGCGGACGGCATCGCAGAGGAAGTCATCACAGCGCTGTCGAAGGCGCATTGGCTATTTGTCATTGCTCGTAACTCGTCGTTCTCTTACAAGGGCAAATCTGTCGATGTACGCCAGCTCGGTCGTGAACTTGGTGTGCGCTACGTCCTCGAGGGTAGCGTGCGCAAGGCCGGCAATCGCGTTCGCATTACAGCGCAGTTAATCGATGCAACGGATGGTCATCAGGTCTGGGCGGACCGCTACGATCGCGCACTGGAAGACATTTTCGCGATTCAGGACGAGATCACCCACAGCATCATTGGTGCCATCGCGCCGGGAATTGTTGCGGCGGAGATTCGACGGGTTCACGACAAGGAGGCAGCCGAGCTTGGTCTTTGGGAGCGTGTGATGCGCGCCCATTGGCATGTCAGTCAGCTGACGCGTGAAAACTGTCTTGAGGCGTTCCGCCTGATCGACGAAGTCTTACAGCGCGATCCAAAGAACGCTATGGCGCTCGCCGACCTCGCCTTCAATTGGCACATGGGCGGAGTCTTTGAGTGGACTAAGGAGACTTTACCCGAATCCAATGAGCGGGTGGCTGACGCCGCGCGTCGCGCTGTCACAGCTGACGATCAGGACGCCATTGCTCATACAGCACTTGGCATATACGAGCTGTTCGCCAACAGGCATGACGACGCCATCAAGCGCCTAAAACGCGCGATTGAACTCGATCCGAACTCAAGTTTTGCACGCGGCTATCTGGGCGTTGCTTTGAGTTTCGGCGGCGAGCCCGACAGCTCAATCATCGCCCTTGAGGAGGCGATTCGGCTCAGTCCGCGCGACTACCTGATGCATAGAGCGCGGTGCCGGCGCGGCGCAAGTCCTAGCTGCCAAATTCCCGTGGAACGATCACAAGACATTCGTCGATGCTGCGGAGCAGACCGAACGCATTATCCCGGCGCTCATCGTCGATGATCGCGTCGTAGACGATCAGGACGCCGCCTTGCGGCAGGGCAGTTTCAAGTCGTCGATGCTGGCCGCTTGCTTCATCAGGTTCTCGCGAGTCAGGTCGTTGCCGCATTGTTTGAGGACCGCGACCATGGTCTGCGCGGCCGAGTACCCATAAACGGTGAAGCCGTCGGCTATATTGCCCAATGTATTATACTTCTTCATCCAGGCCAGCCATTCCTTCTATTCGGGCGTGTCCTGCCATTGCGGATCGGTGGGATCCTTAAGATAGGTCGCCGAAATGATGCCGGTGCTCTTCTCGGCTCCCACGGGCCGCATAACCACCCCGACCGAACTCGACACATTGCTGAGGATGTGCGTCGGCTTCCAGCCGAGGTCGTAGACCTTGCGAAACGCCTGCACCGCAAATTTGGGGATGGCTATATTCAGCAGAACATTTGCACCACTGCCGTGTAGGGAAACGATTTGGGAATCGGTGGTCGCGTCGGTGGTCTCATAGGTCTCGGTGGCCACGATCAACTTGTCCGCCTTATCGCCGAGCCCGGCGCGCAGACCGATGAGGTAGTCCTTACCGAAATCGTCGTTTTGGTACAGCACGGCGATCTTAGCGTCCGGAATATTCTTTAGGATGTAATGGGCGTAGATGCGCGCCTCGACCTGATAACTGGGCTGCCAACCTATTGTCCACGGATAGTGCTTTGGGTCGTTCCACTTGTTGGCACCAGTAGCGACGAACAATTGCGGCACCTTGTTATCATTCAGGTACTCCCGGATCGCTGAATTGGGCGGCGTGCCGAGGGTTTGGAAAAGCGCCAGCACCCCATCTTGTTCAACCCAGCTGGCGCACCTGTTCGACTGTCTTTGGCGGGCTATAACCGTCATCTCGACTAATGAAGGTGATCTTGCGGCCGTTGATACCGCCCTGATCATTGATCATGGCGAAGTAGGCGGCTTCCGACTTACCGATAATGCCGCAGCTCGAAGCCGGGCCGCTATAAGGATTGGTATTTCCGATCTTTATTTCGGTGTCGGTGACACCGGGTCCGTATTGGCCAGCGGCCAAAGCTAGTCCGCCCGCGAGAACGAGGCTGGTTCCTAACAGGCCCAGCGAGATAGTCCGTTTCATTGTCATGGTCCCCTCCCGTTCACGGACGAATTACCGCTTTGCGCGCAGCGCATAGCGTTCCCCGCGATTGAACAGACGAAAAATTATAGGTCAGAGAGAGCCCGCCGACGGCATGCGGCTGCCGCTAAAAATAGCTACGAGGACGTACGGCACGTCCGACTGGCAGCTCGCGAGTGAAGGTACGCCATGTCCTGCGCGACTGCAATTGCGTCTCAAACCCGCTCCCGCTCACCCCTGCCTCGGCGGCCCCTTTTTGGGCCGTCGCAGTGATAAGCGCGTCCCGGTCGGTAGCGACGTCGAGAAAGAGGCCGTTTCGAAATCCGTGCGCCATGCGCATCGAATTGTTCGGGCCGTCGCCAAAAGTGCGGGGAAGAATGGCACCGGAGCGGATGTCCCGATCGAACGCAGTTCCCCTTCCGCCAGCGATTAAGGGTTTGCTACAGTCCACTCGATGTGAGTTGCCGCCCCGCGGGAGAGCATCTTATGATGCGACCGTTCGTTGCTGCTGTCATGATGCTGGCATTGTGTGGCACCGTAAAAGCCGAAACCTATAACATTCAAGTTTGGCCCGACGATCTCGACAAAGTTCCTTGTGAGGCTTGGAAGAAGGACCCGGATGGGAGTGTCACTCAAACAGGCACAATCGTCGTCGCCAACACCCACAGCGTAATCACCGGGAGCACATTCACCGACGCGGCCACAGTTCGCGTTGTCGAAAAGAAGTGTGGCGCTGAATTCAAGTAGTCCTCACACTACATTTCGGGAGGGCAGCGAACTCTATGCCTCGAAGGTAAGGGACTTTTACGTTCGCAGGTTACCGGTTCGACGGCGATGACGTGTCGGCTGAAATCAGAAAGTGGTCTAAAGGCGCTACAGACATTCGCCTGGGAAGCTATAGTGCCAACTCCTCAAGCAGTGCTTTGGCCTCCTTGAGGTCTCGCGTATCGAACCCCTCCGGGAACCACCCGTAAACCGGAGCGAGCAGTTCGCGGGTCTGCTGCGGCTCAGGTTCGCACGGGGCCCCCAGTGTCCGTCAGGAAGATGCGTACTGAATGATTTGTCCTCTGTGTTCCATCGAAAACACGTTCGCATAGAGGATGGCAATCCAAAGTTGGCCCTCCTGGGTGACCCGAAGGTAGCGCAAGGCGTCGGCGATATAAGGCTGCACCGTGTGCCAAAAGAAATCTGGATAATT
>JASHXX010000302.1 GCA_030043335.1 Xanthobacteraceae bacterium | reverse complement strand
ACCGCGCTCCTCGGCGTTCCGGTGGTCCTCGTGCTGCTCGCCCTGCCGGCATTCGCCGGCCGCGCTTTGCTGCAGGAGCTGTTCTACGTGTTCACCATGCTCACGCTGGCGCAACTGTGGAACCTGCTCGCGGGCTGTGCCGGGCTGATGTCGGTCGGCCAGCAGTCTTTCGTCGGCGTCGGCGCTTATGCGCTGTTCGCCTTCACCGTGATTGGCGGTCTCGATGCGGTGGCCTCGATCGTGCTCGCCGGCGCCGTCGCCGGGATCGTCGCGGTGCCGGCGGCGCTGATCGTGTTCCGGCTGCGCGGCGCTTACTTCGCCATCGGGACCTGGGTCGTCGCCGAGGTTTGCCGGCTGGTGCTCGCGCAGGTCAAGCAACTCGGCGGCGGCACCGGCACGTCGCTGTCGCCGGACGTCGCCTCCTCGATGGTCGGCCTCGACTTTGTCCGCGGGCTGTTCCACGTCCGCGGCTCGACCGCGCGCGACATGCTGACCTACTGGCTGGCGCTGGCGCTGGCGCTCGCCACCTTCTTCCTGGTCTACAAGCTGCTGCGCTCGCGTTACGGCCTTGCTCTTTCGGCGATCGGCGACTCCGAGGCCGCCGCCGAGAGCGTCGGGGTCGACGTGTTCCGCACCAAGCTTTTGATTTACGTGGTCACCGCCATCGTCACCGGTATGGCCGGCGCGCTCATCTTCCTGCAGAAGGCGCGGATCTCGCCCGACGCGGCATTCTCGCTCATCGACTGGACCGCCTACGTCATCTTCATCGTCGTCATCGGCGGTATCGGCACGATGGAAGGGCCGATCATCGGCGTCGCGATCTTTTATCTCCTGCAATATTATCTCGCCGCGCTCGGCTCCTGGTATCTGATCCTGCTCGGCGCGCTTGCCATTTTGCTGATGCTGTTCGCGCCGTCGGGCGTGTGGGGCGTCATCTCGCGCGCGCTCGAGCTCGATTTGTTTCCGGTTCGCCGCCGGCTCATCGCGCATGGCGTTGGTGCGAGCGAGACGAAGCGGAAATCGTGAGACGAATGTCGGTCCGTCTTCGACTATGGCGGAAGTGTGCAGCGCAATATTCGCTGACACAATTTCGAAAAAATCTCCGTAATCGCGGGAATTTGCTGCATAGGTGCAATGCAGCGTGAGCGATAGTGATTGGTCGCACCGCTCACCATTTGTGTGGCGTAACTCAAACAGACACGGAGGCTAACTAAGATGTCTGGCAAAATCATTCCGGCCCTTGTCGCGGCGGTTCTCGTCGTTGGAACCGCGGCGTCGGCGCAATCGCCCTCGGGCCAGGACGCTGGCAACATCGCCAGTGACGCCCTTGCGGCCCATTCGGGCTATTCCGGCGGCCCGGGCTCCTACTACGACTATGCGCCAGGGCCCGGCTACTACGACTATGCGCCGGGACGGGGCCATTCTCGTCGCGCGCGAATCGAAAGCGCGCAGCCCGGGAAGTTCGGCTGGTAACTGGCCGATAGCCCGGTTCCGGCTCAGAGACGGCCGCACGTTGTGCGGCCGTCGCCGTGTTTGGCTTTGCATTTTGATGCTGTTCGGCCGCCGGCCGCGGATAGTGGATGCCGGCGCGCCCGGGCTGTCTTTTCGACCGCGAGCCTCTTAAGAACGTGCACGGATGACCGGAGGCCACGGCGCACGATGCTGACGGGCGGCGGCGGAAAGCCTGACGACGCTGCGATCTCGCGGGGACCGCCGATCACCCCGATGATGGAGCAATACATCGAGATCAAGGCGGCCAATCCGGATTGCCTGCTGTTCTACCGGATGGGCGACTTCTACGAATTGTTCTTCGACGACGCCGAAGTCGCCGCGCGCGCACTTGGCATCGTGCTTACCAAGCGCGGCAAGCATGTGAACCGCGACATTCCGATGTGCGGCGTTCCGGTCGAGCGTGCCGACGACTATCTGCACCGCCTGATCGCTCTCGGCCACCGCGTCGCCGTGTGCGAGCAGCTCGAAGATCCGGCCGAGGCGAAGAAGCGCGGCGGCAAAAGCGTCGTGCGCCGCGACGTCGTGCGCCTGGTAACGCCGGGCACGCTGACCGAGGACTCGCTCCTTGACGCGAGGCGCAACAATTATCTGCTGGCGCTCGCGCGCAGCCGCGGCTCCTCGACCGATGACCGCTTCGGCCTTGCCCGGATCGATATTTCGACCGGCGAATTTTGCGTCGCCGAATGCGATCGCCTGGCGCTTGCCGCCGAGATCGCGCGGATCGAGCCGGGCGAGATCATCGTCTCCGACGCGCTCTATGCTGATCCGGACCTAGCGCCGATGCTGCGCGCGCTGCCGGCGGTGACGCCCGTGACCCGTGACGTGTTCGACGGCGCGACCGCCGAGCGCCGCCTCGCCGCGTTCTTCGCGGTCGCCACCACGGCCGGCTTCGGCGCGTTCTCGCGCGTCGAGCTTAACGCGGCGGCCGCGGCCGTCAGCTATGTCGAGCGCACGCAGATCGGCAAGCGGCCGCCGCTGTCGCCGCCGGTGCGCGAAGCGCAGGGCACGACGCTGGCGATCGATCAGGCGACGCGCAGCAATCTCGAACTCATCCGCACGCTCGCCGGCGAGCGGCGCGGGTCGCTCCTGGCCGCGATCGACCGCACGGTGACCGCGGCCGGCTCGCGGGCGCTGGCACAGCGGCTCGCCGCGCCGCTGACCGACCCGCGCGAAATCGGCCACCGGCTCGACGCGGTCGCCGCCTTGACCGACGACGGCGCCGGGCGCGCCGATCTGCGCGAGCGCTTGAAATCCCTGCCCGATCTCGCGCGCGCTCTCGCCCGTGTCGTGATCGGCCGCGGCGGGCCGCGCGATCTCGCCGCGATCCGTGACGGCATTTTCGCCGCGTACGGCATTGCCGAGCGGCTTTCGGCGATGGCCGAGCTGCCGCGCGAGCTTGCCCGCGCCGTCGAGGCGTTGCGCCGCGCCGACGCGGCGCTCGCCGCCGAGCTGGCGCGGGCGCTCGCTGAAGAGCTGCCGGCGTACCGCCGCGACGGTGGTTTCGTACGCGCGGGTTACGAGCCGGCGCTCGATGAGGCGCGTGCCTTGCGCGACGAATCGCGCCGTGTCGTCGCCGCCTTGCAGGTGCGCTATGCCGAGACGACTGGCATCCGCTCGCTCAAGGTCAGGCACAACAACGTGCTCGGCTATTTCGTCGACGTTACCGCGCAGCACGGCGACAAGTTGCTGGGCGCCCCGCTCAACGCGACCTTTATTCACCGCCAGACGCTGGCCGGCCAGGTGCGCTTCACCACTACCGAGCTTGGCGAGCTCGAAGCGAAGATTGCCAACGCCGCCGAGCGGGCGCTCGCGCTCGAGCTTGAGATCTTCGATCGGCTGGCGGGCGCCGTCACCGCGGCGGACGTGGCGATCAGGGAGGCGGGCGCTGCACTCGCCGTGATCGATGTCACGGCGGCGCTGGCGAGCCTCACGGTCGAGCGCGACTATGTGCGCCCCGAGGTCGACGCGACCCTTGCCTTCGCCGTCAGCGGCGGACGCCATCCGGTCGTCGAGCAGGCGCTCGCACGCGACGGCGGCCCGTTCGTCGCCAATGATTGCGAACTCTCGCCGCCGCAGCCGGACGGCGGGGCCGGGCGCATCTGGCTCGTTACCGGCCCGAACATGGCCGGCAAATCGACGTTCCTGCGCCAGAACGCGCTCATCGCCGTGCTGGCGCAGATGGGGAGCTTCGTGCCGGCCCGCGCCGCCCATATCGGCGTGGTCGATCGCCTGTTCTCGCGCGTCGGCGCCGCCGATGACCTCGCCCGCGGGCGCTCGACATTCATGGTCGAGATGGTCGAGACCGCGGCGATCCTCAACCAGGCCGGTGAGCGCGCGCTCGTCATCCTCGACGAGATCGGCCGCGGCACCGCGACCTTCGACGGCCTCTCGATCGCCTGGGCGACGATCGAGCATCTGCACGAGAGCAATCGCTGCCGGGCGCTGTTTGCCACGCACTTTCATGAAATGACCGCGCTTGCCGCC
>JASHXX010000301.1 GCA_030043335.1 Xanthobacteraceae bacterium | reverse complement strand
GGCCTCGGACTGGTGCCGGAGGGACGCCAGGTTTTTGCAAATCTGACCACCCGCGAAAATCTTCTCGCCACCGCGGCCAACCGTACATCCGCCGCGGATCCGTGGACGCTCGAGAAAGTCTATGCGCTGTTTCCGCGGCTCGCCACATGCGCCGGCAATATGGCCAATCTGTTGTCGGGCGGTGAGCAGCAGATGCTGGCGGTCGGCCGCGCGCTGATGACCAACCCGCGACTCCTCATCCTCGATGAAGCGACCGAAGGGCTCGCGCCGCTCATCCGCGAGGAGATCTGGCGCTGTCTGGCGGCGCTGCGGCGCGCCGGCCAGGCGATCCTGGTCATCGACAAGAACGTCGAAGCGCTGACCCGCATCGCCGACCGTCACTACATCATCGAACGCGGCCGCGTGGTATGGGCAGGCGATTCGCCGGCGCTGACCGCCGCGCCCGACGTCCAGCACCGCTATCTCGGCGTCTGACCTCGGCGTTTGATTTTGCTTCGTTCGGAGGCGAACTGCACACGATCGGCAAGGCGTTGGCTTGCTCGCCCGCCATGAAACGCAGAGGGCGACTTTCGCCGCCCTCTGCGCCTCTTCTTGCCACGCCGCATCCCCCGAACCGGATGCGGATTCAGTCGGATGCGCCGGTCGCTATCCCCACCAGAACGATTTTCTCAGATCGTTGTGGTAGGTGGGCTTTAGACCGATATCCTCGCATTGGCGGTCGCTCAGTGTCCTCAGCTCTCGCCCGATCAAGGCGCGTTGCCGCCATTCGAGAAAATGGCGCTTCAGCTCGCTCCAAAGCGATTGGCGATATGGATGGAACCTTTTGTTCATGGCCTTCCTCCACATCAAAAGTCGACCGACACGCGCCGAATCGACACGTGTTGCTGTGCGTAAATCTAGTCGTGCATGGCAAAATGTCTGTGCCGCGCGTCACAGCCAAAATCGCTGCAAGAAATCGCGGCAGGCCGCGATGCCGCGAAAAACGATCAAGCCAATTTTAGGAGATTGCGCAGTGCTTCGGGCCGACGGATGATCGTCCAGCGGTCGCGCAATTCCAGAATGCCGCGCCGCTGCCAGTCGCGCAGGCAGCGATTGACGTTCTCCCGCGTGGCGCCGGCCATCGCCGCCAATTCGCTTTGCGAAAGCGACAATTTGATCGTGCCAGCGCTGGTGCTCGGCGCCGGGTAATGCAGCAGCGTCTTGGCCAGACGCGCCGGCAGGTCGAGAAAGGCAATATCGCTCATCCGCTCCTCGGAACGGCGGATGCGCGCGCACAGCATCTCCATCAGCCTGAGGCTGGCGCTCGGATTTCGTTCGAGGAACGGCAACAGATCGCGCCGGTCCAGCACCATGAGCTCGCATTTGGTGTGCGCCGTCGCGTTCGCCGAACGCGCCTTGCCGTCGAGCAGCGCGATCTCGCCGAACAATTCGCCGGCCTGCAGGTCGGCAAGAATGATCTCCTTGCCTTTCACCGTGGGCTGCGAGATTCGCACGGTGCCGACTATCACCGCCATCATGCTGTCGCCGGGATCGCCGATCCGGCAGATCGACTGCCCGGACGAAAAGCTGCGCCGCTGCGCATAAGAGACGATCTCGCGACGCGCCTCCTGGTCGAGGGCGTCGAACAATGTACATTTTTCCAATAATTTGCGGCCGCGTTCGCTTGCCGAAATGGTCGCCATGGTGCGGCTCCGAACCGGGTCCGAGGCGGCCGCAAGCTAAGCATGAGCACAATGCCGTCGTCCACCTCGGCGGCAGAGGCGGCGCCGGGCGGCGAAGGCTGGGGCGATGCCCCAGCCCTTTCCCCCGCCGGCGCAACATCCGCCATTTTCGCGCGTAGCGCGACGCTTGGCTCGAAGCCCTCCCTAGCGCCGCGCCGGGGCGCGCTCGCTTCCAACAAGCGTAGAATTGCCTTCGTTGAGCGCGTAAATGCGATCCACGAAGTAGGTCACAGCCCGCTCGAATGTTTGCAATGCGTGGTAGCGCTCGCTTGGCGTAGCGTCTTTAAGTTTCGTCAGCAGCGATTTCAGCTGCCCGTCAATCCGATATAGCTCCGTCTGATAGAGAGACGCCATTTACACCCCCGTTTTCTTGTTCCCACAGTCTCATGGCGGTTTCCATTAGCGTGCTAGCAGCGGAGCGGATGGAACCGGATCATTGTGCCGGCAATATGGTTGAATCGTGCCGACGCAAAGCCCTCGGCTGCATCGTTCGGGAAAACAGCGCGCGTGCGCTAGCCGGGAATCCGCACCGGCAGCTTCTCGTAGCCCTTGACGAAATTCGAGTAGATCCACTTCGGCTGATCGACGACGCTGATCATGTCGAAGCGCTGCAGGATCTCCTCCCACACGATCCGCAGCTGCAACTCGGCAAGCCGCAGACCGAGGCAGCGGTGAATCCCGAAGCCGAAGGCGATGTGGTTGCGCGCGTTGCGCCGCTCGATCACCAGATCATCGGCATTGTCGAACATGTCCTCGTCGCGGTTGCCCGAGACGTACCACATCACGACTTTCTCGCCCTGCTTGATCTCCTTGCCGGCAATCTGGGTGTCGGCGAGCGCGGTGCGGCGCATATGGGCGAGCGGGGTCTGCCAGCGGATCACCTCGGGCACGAGGTTTTGCACCAGGGAATGGTTGCGGCGCAGCTTTTCGTACTCGCCGGGGAATAGATTGAGCGCGTAGACGCTACCGGAGAGTGAGTTTCGCGTGGTGTCGTTGCCGCCGACGATCAGCAGGATGAGATTGCCGAGGAAGTTGTCAGGATCCATGTCGCGGGTGGCCGAGCTGTGCGCCATCATCGAGATCAGATCGGTCTTCGGCGGCTGCTTGATCCGCTGCTTCCACAGCTCGGCGAAATAGGCGCCGCATTCCTTGAGCTCGGCGTCGCGTGCCGCCTCCGAAGCGATGATCTCGCGATTGCCCGGCGCCGCGGTCGCCACATTGGACCAGCGCGTCAGCTTGCGCCGCTCTTCCCAGGGGAAGTCGAACAGCGTCGCCAGCATCTGCGTCGTCAGCTCGACCGAGACGCGATCGACCCAGTCGAAAGTCTCGTTGCGCGGCAGGTGATCGAGAATCTCACGCGCCCGCACCCGAATGGTGTTCGCCAACTGATCGAGATTCTGCGGCGCGAACATCGGCGCAACGGTCTTGCGTTGCTGGCTGTGCCGCGGCTCGTCCATGGCAATGAAGCTTTCGCGGCGATAGTCCGGTTTGGTGTTCTGAATGCCGATGCCGCCGAGATGGATGTCGGAGGAAAAAGTCGCGTGATTGGTCTCGACATGCATGATGTCCTTGTACTTGGTCACCGACCAGTACGGACCGACGCGACTAGAGGGGCAATAGTGGACCGGCGCTTCCCTGCGAAGCCGTTCGAAGTAAGGCCACATCGTATTCGAACGGAACAGCTCCGGTCGGCTGACGTCGATGTCCTCAAGCCGCATCGAATAGGCTTCCGCTCTCGCGTCATCGATCGGTTCGCGGGTGCCGTGCATGACTAGTCACTCCCGTCGTGGCAGAAGTCAGGCCGCCAACAAGGACGTGGCCTCCGACAATGAAAGGGGATCGTCGTCGAGGAGCCTGGCGGTGACCTTTTCCTCCCGGTCCTCGTCGGGCAAGGCAAAAGGATCGGCGCCGCCGAGCCGGTGGTCGAGCACCAGCCGGGCGAGCAGGAGCCGCCGCGCGTCGCCGCCGCGTTTGCCCAGTTCGGCGCCCTCGGCGGCGAGAAGCGCGGCGCTCGAGGCATGATAGAGCGCGCTCGCGGCGCGGCGGCTGGAGGCTTCCGCATTCGGCCGCTTCGACACGGCGTCGGCGAAGGCGACGGCCCGGTCGAGGAGCGCAGCGAGGCGGCCCCGGAACTGGCCGGGCATCGGCGCCTGATCCAGGCGGCGGTGCAGCGCTTGGGCCAGCGGCATGTGCGTGCGCTCGCGGCCGACGGCGCGGCGGATGATATCGAGCGCGTTGACGCTCGAAGTCCCTTCCCAGATGAGACCGAGAT
This sequence comes from Xanthobacteraceae bacterium, assembly GCA_030043335.1. Lineage (GTDB taxonomy): Bacteria > Pseudomonadota > Alphaproteobacteria > Rhizobiales > Xanthobacteraceae > BOG-931. The sequence goes on along the minus strand of JASHXX010000301.1, from coordinate 2,177 downwards.
GGGCGTCGCGGACGAGCTTGGCGTTGACCCAGTCCTCGATGTAGCCGTTGCCGCCGCGCATCTCCATGGCGCCGGTGGCGACCGGCACGTTGTCGCGACAGGCGCGGTATTTGACCAGCGGCGTCAGGATGCGCAGCTGTGCTTCGTCGTCATTGCCCATCGCCACCGCCGCGGCGACCGCAACGGACAGCGCCTGCTCGACCGGCAGCATGAGCTTGAGGAGCTGGCGCCGCGCCAGCGGGTGATCGATCAGCGCGCGACCGAAGGCGTGGCGGTGGCGCGCCACCTGCAACGCCTCGTTGAGGCAGCGCCGCATCATGCCGGCGGCGCGGAAGCCGTGCGACAGCCGCGACAGGTTCACCTGATCCATCATCTGCTTCAAGCCGCGACCCGGCTCGCCGAGGAGATAGGCGACGGCGCCCTCGATGATGGTCTCGCCCGAGGCCATCGAACGCGACCCGAGCTTGTCCTTGAGGCGCACGACGCGATAGCGGTTGCGGCTGCCGTCCTCGAGCCGCCGCGGCATGACGAATAGCGACAGGCCGGCATTGCCGGGCGGCGCGCCTTGGCAGCGGCCGAGGATCAGCACCACGTCGTGATCGGGGCAGGAGCAGAACCACTTGTCGCCCCACAGCTCCCAATGATCGCCGACGCGCTCTGCGGTCACGGCGATGCCGGAGAGATCGGAGCCGCCGGCCTTCTCGGTCATGTACTGCGCACCTTTGAGCAGCCGATCCATGTCTTGGCTCAGCATGCCGGGCAGATAGCGCTGCGTCACCCGCTCATCGCCGTATTTCTGAATCAGCATGATCGAGGTGTCGCTCACCGAGAGCGGACAGAGCAACCCGAACTCCGCCTGGGCGAACAAATACTGCATCGCGTATTTGACAAGCGGCGGCGCGGCTTGCGGCCAACCGAGGACGCCCGGCCGCCGCGACATCGCATGCAGGCCGAATTCGCCGAAGCCGATGCGCTCCATTTCCCGATAGGCGGGGTGATATTCGACCCAATCGGCGTCGCGGCCGAAACGGTCGCGGTGGTGCAGGATCGGCGTGCGCTTGTCGGCCTGCTGCGCGAGCTCGTCGAGCCGGGAGCCGGCGAGTTCGCCCAGACGCGTGAAATGCGGCGTAAAATGCGCTAGCGCCTTGTCGTCGAGATAGAGCGCCAGCAGGTCGCGAAGCGAGCGATCGATGGTCCAGAAATTGAGCCCCCGGCAATCGGGCGCGATCAGGTCCGAACCGCTCGGAGCGACGGCGGGGACCAGATTTCGTAGAACGTTCATGGCCTTAGTGCCTTTGACAGGCTCGCGCGCCGGGGCGTTGCGTCGATTTTCAATAGACCATTTGCGCCCGCATGGGAACCGGGGACGCCGAGCCGCGTTGCGACGGCAAAACACCGCTGGCTGACTTTTCGCGATCCCCGCCCATCGCGCATCAGCCGCTCCGCGCTCACCTTGCGCGCGGGTGCCGAACCTCGACGAAGCCAAATTCCTTGAAACGGCGAGAGATGCCGAGAAGAACTGTCCGGTCTCAAAGGTTCTCAACGCCGAAATCACATTGGACGCCAAGCTGATCTGAGGCGTGCGGCTCATTCGCCCTGGCGCGCGGTCTCCTCGTCGCGCGGATGCAGCCAATTGTCGAGGATGATGGCCGCGAGCAACACCACTCCGCGGATGATGTTCTGCACCTCGCTGTTGACGTCCATGATGGTGAAGGCGTTGAGCAGCGTGCCGATCAGCGCGCAGCCGACCACGACGCTGAACACGCCGCCGCGCCCGCCGATCAGGCTGATGCCGCCGAGCACCACGACGAGGATCACATCGAAGATCTGCGTGCCGACGATCACGATATTGGTCTGCATGCTGCCGGTCTGGCCGATCCAGACCAGCCCGGCGAGCCAGGCGAGCGCGGCGACCAGCACATGCTCGAGCACGGTGAGCGGCCGCAACGCGATGCCGGAGAGCCGCGCCGCCTCGGGATTGTCGCCCTGCGCGTAGATGAAGCGGCCGATCGAGGTCCGCGACAGGAAGGCGTGCATCACCAGCGCAGCCGCGGCAAAGACGAAGATCGGCATCGGGATGCCGAACACCGTTGCATGGCCTGCGAACAACAGCCCGGTAGAGCTTTGCGGGACATAGACCACATAGACGGGCGCCACCCAGTAGGCTGCGCCATAGA
>JASHXX010000300.1 GCA_030043335.1 Xanthobacteraceae bacterium | reverse complement strand
GCCATCATCCGCGGCTTCAAGAACGAGGGCGTTTCGGTGCTGCTCTCCTCGCATTTGCTGGAGCGGGTGCAGAGCGTGTGCGACCGCGTCGCGCTGTTCAGCGGCGGCCATATCGCGCTGATGGGCTCGGTGGCCGATCTCGGCCGCGAAGTTCTCGGCGGCGGCTACGTGGTGGACATCGAGGCCGATGGCGCCGGGCTCGCCGAGCGGCTGGCGATCATTCCCGGCGTCAGCGGCGTCGAGAAGACCGGCATCGGCAAGCTGCGGCTGCACGCCGATCGTGACGTGCGTCCGGAAGCGGCGGCCGAGGTAGTGGCGATGCAGGGCCGCCTCAAATATCTCGGCGTGCAGGAGCCGAGCCTCGATGCCATCTACACCCGCTATTTCGAGACCAGACCCGACGAGGAAATGGCGATGAAGGAAGGCGCGCGCCATGCGGCGTGAGGGCTCGGCGTTCCAAGGGGTCAGCGTGGTCGTGCTCAAGGAGCTATCCTATCATCTAACCGGCGCGCGCATGATCGTGCTGGAGTGGCTGGTGACGCTGATGGCTCTGGGCGTGGTGTATACCGGCATCCAGCAGATTCGCGAGGTCTCGGCCGAGGACCCGTTCCTGTTCCTTCGGCTGTTCACGCGCTCCGGCGAAGGATTGCCGTCGTTCGTGTCGGTGTTGTCGTTCCTGGTCCCGCTCGTCGCCATCGCGATCGGCTTCGATCTGGTGAACAGCGAACGCAATCAGCGAACGCTTTCGCGGATTCTCGCCCAGCCGATTTACCGAGACGCATTGCTGTTCGGGAAATTCCTCGCCGGCTTGCTGACCATGACCATCATGCTCATTGCGCTGTGGCTCATGGTGATCGGTCTCGGCATACTGACGCTGGGTCTGCCGCCGGGAACGGAGGAAGTGGCGCGGGCGGTCGCGATGTTGATCGTGACCATTGTCTACGCCAGCGTGTGGCTGGCGCTCGCGCTGTTGTTTTCGATTCTGTTCCGCTCTGCGGCGACCGCGGCGCTCGCGGCGCTGGGGCTCTGGCTCTTCCTGACGATACTTTGGCCGCTGCTGGCGCCGTATTTAGCTACCCTTTTCGTCTCGGATACGGTCTCTACTCCGACGGATCTGCTCAATCATCTCAGCGTATTGCAGGCGTTCGAGCGATTGTCGCCCGGCGTCTTGTTTGGCGAAATTGTCGGTGCGCTGCTCGATCCGACGGTGCGATCGACCCAGCAGCCGCTGCTGGCGTCGCTGGGCCTCGCTTTGGTGCAGCCGGGCGCCATTCCGGGAGCGCCGTTGCCGCTGGTGCAAAGCCTCGAGGTTGTTTGGCCGCAGACCGTCGGCATGGTCGCGAGCGCGATCCTCTTGTTCGTCATCGGCTATGTGATTTTCCAGCGCCAAGAAGTGCGCGCCTGAAGCGAGGGCGGCATTGAGGCCGTAAGGCGGCGAGGGGCTGTGACGGCAATCGCATCGACGGTCGATCCGGCATCGCGGGAATTCCGGGCCAATCAGGCGGCGATGCGAGCGCTGATCGCGGAGCTTGAGGACCATCGCGCCAAAGCCGCCGCCGGCGGGCCGCCGCACGCGCGTGAGCGCCACCTCGCGCGCGGCAAATTGCTGCCGCGCGAACGCGTGATGACGCTCATCGATAAAGGCGCGCCGTTCCTCGAATTATCGCCCCTTGCCGCCAACGGCATGTACGAGGAGCCGATTCACGGCGCCGGCATCATCACCGGCATTGGCCGCATCGCCGGCCGCGAATGCGTGATCGTGTGCAACGATTCCACCATCAAGGGCGGCACCTATTATCCGATGACGGTGAAGAAGCATGTTCGCGCCCAGGAGATTGCGCGCGAGAACCGGCTCCCCTGCATCTATCTCGTCGATTCCGGCGGCGCCAATCTGCCGCACTGGACCGAGGTCTTTCCCGATCGCGAGCATTTCGGCCGCATCTTCTATAATCAGGCGACGCTGTCGGCCCAAGGTATCGCCCAGATCGCGGTGGTCATGGGCTCGTGCACCGCGGGCGGCGCCTACGTGCCGGCGATCTCGGATGAGACCATTATCGTCCGCAACCAGGGGACCATTTTCCTCGGCGGCCCGCCGCTTGTGAAGGCGGCGACCGGCGAGGTGGTGTCGGCCGAGGAACTCGGCGGTGCCGACGTGCACGCCCGAAAATCCGGCGTCGCCGACTACTACGCCGAGAATGATCGCCATGCGCTCGCGCTCTGCCGGCAAATCGTCGCCGGCCTGAATACGGTCAAATCGATCGATATCACGCTGGCCAAGGCGGCCGAGCCGAAATATGACGCGAGCGAGCTCGACGGCATCGTGCCGACCGACCTTAAAAAGCAATACGACGTCCGCGACGTGATCGCGCGCCTCGTCGACGGCTCGCAGTTCGACGAGTTCAAGGCGCTCTACGGCACGACGCTGGTCACCGGGTTCGCCCATATTCACGGCGTCCCGGTCGGCATCATCGGCAACAACGGCATCTTGTTCTCGGAAAGTGCGCTCAAAGCCGCGCACTTCATCGAGCTGTGCTGCCAGCGCCGCGTGCCGCTTCTGTTCCTGCAGAACATCGTCGGCTTCATGGTCGGCCGCGACTACGAGGCCGGCGGCATCGCTAAGGACGGGGCCAAGATGGTGACCGCGGTCGCCTGCGCGCAGGTGCCGAAGATTACGCTGATCATCGGCGGCTCCTACGGCGCCGGCAATTACGGCATGTGCGGCCGAGCCTACGGGCCCCGCTTCCTGTTCACCTGGCCGAATGCGCGCATCTCGGTGATGGGCGGCGAGCAGGCGGCGAGCGTGCTTGCAACCGTTCGCCGCGACAATATCGAGGCGGCCGGAAAGACCTGGTCGGAGGTGGAGGAAGAGGAATTCAAACAGCCGATCCGCGAGCGCTATGAAGCCGAAGGCAATCCCTATTACGCCACCGCCCGGCTCTGGGACGACGGCATCATCACGCCGGCGGAAACGCGCCGCGTCTTGGCGCTGGCGTTCGCGGTGACCCTCAACGCGCCGATACCGCAAACGCGGTTCGGGGTCTTCAGGATGTGACTGACGCGGCCCGCGGCCGGGAGGTCGCGGACGCGGTAGATTTTGAGAGCACGCGCCATGCCCAAAACAATCGAGCACATTCATTGGCCGGACGCGCCGGATCTTTGGATGCCCTATGCGCCCGCGATCAAGGTGCAAGGCGGGACCACCGTCTATCTCGCCGGCGTTACGGCGGCGCCGGTCTATCATCATCTTCCGCATCGGCCGGAGGAGTTCGATGCCATGCCGCGCGACATGGCGGGGCAGGCCCGCGCGGCGCTGGAAAATCTCAAGCGCGGGCTTGACGCCGTCGGCGCGACTTTCGCCGACGTGGTGACCGCC
>JASHXX010000299.1 GCA_030043335.1 Xanthobacteraceae bacterium | reverse complement strand
CGTCTTGTTGGTAAACAGCGTTCCGGCCGGCGGCACCTTGCCGTTTGGCAGATACACAGCCGCCGAGGTCGGCCAATGCTCGCGGAACAGCTCGGCGACCGTGGCGATGGTGGCGCTCGCGCGCTCGACCAGCGGGTGGCCGTTCTGTGCATAGCCGATCGCCGGCGCCAACACGTCGGCAAGCGCCATGGTGCCGTAGTCGCGCAGGAGGAGCATCCAGGTCTCGAACATGCCGGGCACGCAGGCGGCAAGAAGGCCGGTGCCGGGCACGAGATCGAGTCCCTCGGCGCGGTAATGCGCGATCGTGGCGCGTGCCGGCGCCGGCCCTTGGCCGCAGATCACCTCCGGCTTGCCGCGTCGCACATCGAAAACGATGACCGGCACGTCGCCGCCCAGGCCGTTGAGATGCGGTTCGACCACCTGCAGCGTAAACGCGGTCGCGACCGCCGCGTCGAAGGCGTTACCGCCCTTCTCGAGCGTCGCCATGCCGACGGCGGTCGCAATCCAGTGCGTTGAGGCAACGACGCCGAAGGTGCCTTCGATCTCTGGCCGCGTCGTGAACGGGCCGGGATTGATGTTGGTCATGGTGACGGGACCATAGCCAAGATTGGCCCCGCCGACACGATGGGAAATTCGAGGAGCGTCAGCTCGATCCGCCGGGCGCGGGCTCGAACTTCATCGCCACGCCGTTCATGCAATAGCGCAGGCCGGTCGGCTTCGGACCGTCGTCGAAGACGTGGCCGAGATGGCCGCCGCAGCGGTGGCACGAAACCGCCGTCCGCGTCATGCCGAAGGAGTGGTCCTGCGTCTCATCGACGGCGTGCTCGAGCGGGGCCCAAAAGCTCGGCCATCCGGTCCCGCTCTCGAACTTGGTCTTCGACGAATACAAGGGCAGATTGCAGCCGGCGCAGGCGAAGGTTCCGGCGCGGTGTTCTTTGAGCAGCGGACTGGTGAACGGCCGCTCGGTGCCCTCGTGCCGCAGCACCTCATAGGCCTCGGGGCTCAGAAGCTTTCGCCATTCCTCGTCGGAGTGGGTGACCTCGTAGGTTTTGCTCTCGGCCGCAATCGAGGCACCCGGCCGCGCCAGGCGGCCAACAATGAAAGCCGCCGCTCCAGCAATGCCGGCGTAAGACAGATGTCTGCGTGTTAACATAGTCATCCTCCCGAGACCGATGGCGAAGTCGCGGATGCGTACCCCTATGGCAGAGTCGACGTAAACGCGACAGCCAACAATCTGTGATGGCGGTGTGAAGACGATCAAATCTTGCGGCTATCGTAGGCCCAATGCAGCAGAGCTTGGCGTTGCCGCGGCCGGCAGCCGAGATCGCCCGGCTCGCAATGGCGCTCGATCTGGCGAACGTGCCGGCGCATCGCCTTCCAGCGCCCGATCTGGCGCGCGTCCTCGGCGGGGATGCGGCGTCCCATGTAGTAGCGGCAATACCACTGAAACCAGCCGCGCGGGTCGTCGCGGTAGATCCAGCCGTTGCGGCGCCATACCGCCAGCTTCTGGCTGGCGTCGACGCCGAAATAGTTGAGCGAGCAGTCGCGCTTGTCCTCGGCAAGCCTGGCGCCGAGGAACCAGCTGCGCGGAAATTCTCTCCGGCAGTCGGTCATGTACTTGCCGCAGAACACCCCGAGCTTCAGCATCTGCGCCGGCGTCAGTTCCGGCTGAAACTCGGGAGCAAAATTACGTCCGGCCGGTTCAACGAGCGTGTAGCGATAGCCGCGCTGCATCTTGTCGTTCACGGTGACGCTCTTCTTCTTCATTTGCCCCGCCCGCCGTCCGACTAGCGCCGCGCGAGGCTCAGGCCGCGCAATAATCCGCCCCGGCGGCCGCCAACAGCGGGGCAAGACGCTGCGCCAACACCGCCCGTTTCTCCGCCTTGAGCTCTGGCAGCACGCCGGACCCGCATTCGTGCAGCCATGGTCCGAGCCAGTCAAAACAGGCGTCCTTGACCGGCCGTCCCAGCAGTGCCGGCACCCGCCGCGCCGCGATCGACGGAATTTTGTCGCGGTCGAGATGCCGGTAAAGCCGGTGCCAATTGAAGCCGCCGGTATCGAGGTCGGCGTACCAGTCGTGCCGAAAGTCGAGGTTCGATGTCTTCACGTCATCGTAGCGAAAGAAACAACCCGGCCCACAGGTACCAGCGCCGACCCCGATCGAGGACGTGGCCCCAGACCGGCGCTTGCGACAGCGGCGCGAACGGATCGGTGTCCTCGGTCGGAAAGAGATCGTGATCGATGAAGCCGAATGCCCGAGGCGCTCCCGGCCTGACGACATTGTGCCACGCCCAGCTCATGGCGAGCCCGTGCGAGCGGCTGTATTCCGTTTCGCTCCACGGATTGCCGGCAAAGCGCAGATAACAGAGGCCGCGTGCGAGCGCGTCGGCCTCGATCCGCTGAGCCATTTGATCGTCGCTCGAATTGTCTACGATCAGATAAACGCAATCGCGGCCGCGATGCCGGATGAGGTCGGCTTGCCAGCGAATGAGCTGCGGATCGTCGAAGGCGACCGAGATGAGAAGCCGCCGATCCTTGATGCCGCGCGCCACCGCGGCGGCATTGCCGGCGGCGGCGCGGCGGCGCACGTGCCACGCCGAGCGCGCCGCATAGCGGCCCATCTTGTATCTTTCCACGACAGGCCGCAGCCGCAGCCATTGCCGCAGCGTGTACTCGTCCAACGATCGTGGCATTGACCCTCGCCCCGGCATAGTATTGAAGGCCCGGACCCGGTCAATCACGGACGTGCTCGATCAGACAGTCGAAGCCAACGCGGAATCCGACCCGGCGATGCTCGGCCCCGTAGCCAAAGATTCCTGTCCCGGGCCGACACCGCCGTTACGGGTGCTGTTCCTGGAAAGAGGTGGCGATGCCGCGCAGATGCGGCTGCGGCCGCTGCTCGATCTGTTGCGGGCGGCAGGTCAGATCGGCGGCTATGCCGTCGTCGACCGCGATCTGTCGATCAGTGGCGATGTTGCCGACGACTACGACGTCGTCCTAGCGCACCGCATTCCGAGCGGCCGTCAGCTTGCCTGGCTGCGGCGCACGGCGGCGCGCTTTGCGTACGATATCGATGATCTGTTGCTGCCGGGTCCGGACGAAAGCTGGCGCGGACGGCGCGCCAGCGACGCCGCATCGGTCGCCTGGCGCCTGCGGAACGCGCGACACATTACTGCGCCGTCGCGGCGGCTTCTGGCGACGCTCGAACGCCGTCTTGGCGCGAGTATCGCCGACCGCGCACAGTTGCTCTTGAACGCCGGGGTCGAGAATCCGCCGCTGAAAAGGGCATTCGGCCGGCCCCGGCTGTTGTGGACCTCGAGCGCTGTCGTGCCGGTCACCGACGACGTTCTATCCGCGTGCCAAGGTATCGATGCGGCGCTGCGCGCGATCGGCACCGATATCCTGCTCGTCGGCCGCTTCGCGCCGGGCATTCGCGAACAATTTAGCCGCAGCGAGACGATCGCGTGGCTTCCTCCCGATCAGTATCGCAAACTGCTCGCCGAAGGCCCGTTCATCGGCGTGCGGCCGTTGCCGACGGGATTGCCGGCCGACCAACAAGCCTTCATCGACTGCAAGTCCGACATCCGGGCGGCGGAGTACGGATCGAGCGGAATAGAGGCGGTTTATTCGCCGCTTCCGCCATACACCGAATCCGACCTGCCGTGCCGCATCGCGCCGACTAACAGAGCCGAAGACTGGCGAGACGCCGTTCTCGCCGTTGCCCGCGGTTTCCGAGCGGCGGCAATGAGCTTGCGCAGCACGCCGCATTCGCGGCGCGGCGGCCGAGCCGCGCTTTGTCTGGGAGACCTCTACAAGCAGGCGGTCATCATCGGTACCGGCGCCAGGCTGTCCGCCTGGAAACTCAGCATCGCATCCGCTGCGCGCGCATTTCGACTGGGCGTCATCGCGCGAGAATTTTTGGCGGCGCTGTCGCGAATTGGCGCCGCCGCGACGCCGCCGGTCCGCTTTCGCGCGCTGCCGACGCCGGCGCTGTTTCGCAACATCGAGCGCGGCTTCAGGGGTCTGCGGTCGAGGCTGTTTCGCTGACGGTCACAGCGGCCGGCGCCGCCCGCGGCACCGGCACGGTTCGGTCGGCTGGATCTGGGCCGTGTTCGATCACGTCGGCGGCAACGGCCATGCCGTCGAGCGGCACGACGGTGCGGCCATATTCGATTCCGTTGCGCGAAAGCAGGCCTGCGAGCGTCGCGTCTTTGAGCCTCGTAACGGCGGCCTCGAGCGCCGATTGCTGGAATGGCTCGGGCAGCACAATTCCGGCGTTGGCGGCGCCAACGAGGCTCGCGAATCCGCAGCACGCCGAGGCGATCACCGGAAGGCCGTTGATGATCGATTCCAGCAAGACCTGGCCGGTCACGTCGAGGCGCGCCGGGTGCACCAGCACGTCGGCGGCCGCCAGAAAATCCGGAATATCCTCGCAGTAGCCGTAGAAGCGTACGCGATCGAAAATGCCGAGCCGTTGCGCCTTGGCGGCCGCGGCGCGCCCTTCGCCGCGGGTCGCGGTGACGCCGACGATGAGCAAAAACGCCTCCGGCCTGCCGACCATCGCCGCCAGGACCCGGTCGAGCCCCTTGATATGCGGCTTGGCGCCGATCCACAGCCAGACCGAACGGCCCGGCGGGATATGCAGCGCCGCGCGCAGCGCCTTGCGTCGGTCGGGATGGCGCAGGTCGTCGCGGCGACGGGTCGAATCGATGACCGGCGGAATGACGGTGAACCGCCCGGCATCGAGTCCCCAATATTGCCGATAGGCCTCCGCCAACGAAGCGGTCAACGCGATGATGTGGGTCGCCGACGCCGGCCGGAACGATTCGGCTTCCAGACTAAGCCGCACCCCGTGGCGCGGCAGAATCCGATACGGGAAGGCGCGCCGCGGCACGTCGACCGGCGGGTCGGCGCAATAGAGGAAATCGAGACCGCTGAGCTTGTTGAAGCCGACGGTTCGGTCAAACCACCCGGCGGTAGCGGCGGCGAATTTTCTGGCGAAGGCGAGGTCGAAGCCGTGGTTGGTGAAGGCGCGGACCGGCAGCAGCGTGAGCGGAAGGTTGTCCGGAAGATCGCAGAGATTTTTCGAGGTGAAGAGCGTGACCTGATGCCCGCGGTCCAATAAAAGTCGCGCGACGTCCAGGCAATGGCGCTGCAGCCCGCCTTCCGGGAACAGCCGAACTATGCCAAGCGCCACGCGCATCGCGGTTAAGCGAACTGTCCTTCAGCGAGCATGATCTTTTCGGAAACCGGCTTTCACTGGTTCCGCTCACGCGATCAGAAATTCCAGCGCTGTGCGTTGGCGACCAGAAAATCGCGGAAAGCCTGCACGCGGGCGACGCTCTTGAGCTCCTCCGGAAACACCAGATAGGCGTCGAGGGCGATCGGATCGCCTTCGGAGAACAGCTGGACCAGCCCGCCATTTCCCTCGATCAGATAATCGGGCAGCATCGCGAGCCCCAGGCCGCGCTGGCAGGCGCGCAGGACGCCGAGAATATTGTTGATGACGAGGTGCGCCTTGCGCGGCCCCTTGCCGTCGCGGGCGATGTCGGTCAGCCAATTGGTACGCTGCAGGTAGGTCGGAATGCTGCCGCCGAGCACCAGCAGGCGATGATTGTCGAGATCATCGAAAGTGCGCGGCGTGCCGAAGCGCTTGAGGTATTCGGGCGAGGCGTAGACGTGGAAATGAACCGAAAACAGTTTGCGCTGGATCAAGTCCGGCTGCGTCGGCTGGCGTAGCCGGATGGCGACGTCGGCCTCGCGCATGGCGAGATCGAGCTCCTCCTCGGTGGTGAGCAGCGTGACGTTGATCTCCGGATAAAGATCGATGAAGTCGCCGAGCCGGGGCGTGAGCCAATGCACGCCGATGCCCGGCGTCGTGGTCACACGCAGGTCGCCGTTCGGGCGCTCGCGGCTGTCGGTCAGCTTGGTGCGCGCCGCTTCGAGTTTCATGAACACGTCGTGCGCGGTGCGATAGAGCAATTCGCCTTGCTCGGTGAGGATCAATCCGCGCGCGTGGCGGTGGAACAGCGAGACCGCCAGCTCCTGCTCGAGCGCGCTCACCTGGCGCGATACCGCCGACTGCGACAGCCCGAGCTGCTCGCCGGCATGCGTGAAGCTGCCCGCTTCGGCTGCGGCGTGAAAGACCTTGAGCTTGTCCCAGTCCATTGCGTCACTCTTCCCCCTCGCGCGGCGAGGGGAGTTGCGAACTCACTCGGCCGCGGCGCGGCGCTCGGCGTGCGCGGCGAGGTAACGCTCGGCCTCGAGCGCGGCCATGCAGCCCAGTCCGGCGGCGGTCACTGCCTGCCGATAGACGTCGTCGGCCACGTCGCCGGCGGCGAACAGGCCGGGCACCGACGTTGCGGTGGAGTGTGGTGCGGTCTTGATGTAGCCCGACGGCTTCATCTCGACCTGGCCTGAGACCAGATCGGTCGCCGGGCTGTGGCCGATGGCGATGAAGATGCCGTCAACCGGCCGCTCGCTGCTGGCGCCGGTCTTGAGATTTTTCAACCGCGCGT
>JASHXX010000298.1 GCA_030043335.1 Xanthobacteraceae bacterium | reverse complement strand
GAATTGACGTCGAAGCAGATACCGCCGCCGCCGCAGAAGTCGGTATAGCTGCCGGTCGCCTTGAACATCGCTTTGGTGCGATATTCACCGGTCACGTCGACACGGAACCAGTTGTTGAATTCGTACCCGATGCCGAAGCCCAAGATGGTGGCGTCCTGAATGTCCTTCTGGACGATCTGCCAGCTCGGCGGCCACACGAACGCGGGATTCGTCTGCGAATGATCGAATTCGGTGAAGTCCAGCACGCCGACGCCGACGTCGCCGCGCAAATACCAACCGCTGGCGACGGGCACGACTTGCGGCTGATAGGGCATAGGCGGTGGCCCGAGATCGGCGGCGTAAGCCGACGTGCCGATCAAGGCGATGGCACCGACTAAGGTGAGAGATCTGACGCTGACCATAGCTTCGTCCTTTCCTCGGCAGGGGCGTACCGCAACGCGGCCCTCCGTCGTTGATCGGAGCGAAGATTGGCAGCAAATGTTTAAATGGGTCTTAACCTTAACTCTTAACCGTGCTTGTTAACGACAGTGGGTTGCGCGGCTAGCGAGCAGGTTCAGGTCGAAAGCGGAAGCAACGGTGCCGCGTCTTGCCGACGCGGTGTTGGCGTCGCTTCGTTAGTCTCTAGCAAAACGCTGCGGCGTTGTTGCGCCGCGCCGAGCCACTCAGTCGTGATCCTCGTGAAGCTCGCCGATATGGTGCTGGGCGTAGAGTTGCAGCCCGAGCTTGGCGACGAGGTCGAGCTGAGTTTCAAGGAAGTCGATGTGCTCCTCTTCGTCATGCATCAGCGCTTCGAACAGATCGCGCGACACGTAATCCTTGACCGCATGGCAATGGGTGGCGGCTTCCTCGTAGAGTGCCCGCGCCGATAGTTCGGCGGCGAGATCGCAGTCGAGCACCTCTTTGACGTTCTGACCGATATGCAGCGGATCGAGCACCTGCATGTTCGGGAAGCCGTCGAGGAAGATTATGCGTTCGACCAGCTTGTCGGCGTGCTCCATCTCCTCGATCGATTCCTTGCGCCATTGCTTGGCGAGCGCCTTGTAGCCCCAATTGTCGAGCAGGCGGTAATGCAGCCAGTACTGGTTGACTGCGGTCAGTTCGTGCCGCAACGCCTTGTTAAGGTAATCGATGACTCCTGGCTCGCCTCTCATGGTGGTGCTCCTGCGAAGGGCGCTGTCCAGGGCCCTCATCGCATTGCTTACAACAATTCTAAGCTCGATGTGAATGCCCGGACCGTGCTCACGCGCGGCCGGGCCGTTTCCCGGCAATTGGAAAGCTGAATATCAGGACGCGTCGCCGGGGGCCCGGCAGCAGACCTCGGCGCCGGCAAGGGCTTCGTCCATGATCTGCCGGATGGTGCGCGCACAGCGTCCGCATTGCGCGCTGCAGCCGAGGCAATGATAAACCTCGCCCGCGGTGCGCGGCGCCGCGCAATGATCCGCGAGCTTCGAACGCACGTCGTGATCGGAGAACACGTTACAGGAACAGACGATCATTGTTAGGGAGAGCCCGGCGGCGGCGGTGCTACGATCTGAAACTATCCGTATCGCACGCAGAATGGGCCTGTAAAGTAAAAATTTCTGTTTATAGATGTTCTAATCTTAGCGCTGCCGCCTGCTTGTTCGGTCGCTTGCGTCTCTCTGGCACGGCCCTGCTGCATGGACTGAATGTGCAGCGCCGACGATCTCGCGGAGACGGCAGCCATTTCCGGCAGCGCCACGGTCGATCGTAAATCCGCGGCACTGATAAACTGCCCCAGAACGTGATGAGCTGAGGGCCGCCCGGTTGCTCGATGATCCGATAGTGCTGGCGTTGTTCGCCGCTTTTGTGTTCGGCCTCGCGCTGGTACTGACCCAATTCGGCTTGCGCCATGTCTTGCCTGGCCATGGCGCCCTGGTGAGCATCCCGAACTCGACCGTTCTGCTTTGGCTGGTCGCACCGTTTCTCCTCACATGGCGCGATTTCGACCCGCGCGCGGCCAGCATTTTCGCCGGAGTTGGCCTGCTGTTTCCGGCAGTCGTGACCCTGCTGACCTTCGAGGCCAACCGGCAGATGGGGCCGAGCATGTAGGGCGCGCTCAGCAATCTGACCCCGATTTTCGCGGTGGTTCCGGCAGGGCTGTTCCTCGGCGAGGTGCCGGGAGCGCTGCAGTCGGTGGGCATTGCTACGATCGTTGCCGGGGTCGTGACGCTGTCGATCGACCGGCGCTGGCTCGGCGTGCCCTATTCGTACTGGGCGGCGGCGCTGCCGCTCGGGGTGGCGGCGGTTCGCGGCATCACCCACCCGATCACCAAACTCGGCCTCGCGTGGTGGCCAAGTCCGTTCGCGGCGACGTTGATCGGCTACACCATGTCCGGCGTCGTGGTCGCGAGCGTGGCGCGGGCGCGCGGCGGCTGGCCGGCCAAGTATCCGCGCGCGGCGCTCGCCTGGTTCGCCTGCGTCGGAACCTGCAATGTGCTCGGCGTGCTCGCGCTCTATGCGGCGCTGGCGCGCGGGCCGGTGATCCTGGTGTCGCCGCTCGTCGCCACCTATCCGCTGGTGACGCTCACTTTCAGTGCGATCTTGTTTCACTCGGCGCGGATCAACGCGGCGCTCATCGCCGGCGTGGCGTTGACCGTCGTCGGCGTGATCCTGCTCGTTGCCGCCTGAGCGAGCGGCTTACGCCGCGGCTTCCTCCTCGGTATCCTCATCGCGCCGGTGCCGGCGCGAGCGCAGCCGGCAGATGCGCGAGGGGATGTAACAGAGGTCGTCGAGAAAGCCGATCAGACGCTGGCCGCGCGCCAGCGCGCGATCGAGCGCCGCCATCGTCCGGGCCAGCCCCGGATCCTCGTCGCGAACCCAGGTGCGCAGCACCGAGGCGAACAAGACGGCGAGACCCTGTGCGCGGATGACGCCGCGCGGGCCTGAGGCGCTGATCCCCGCCGCAGTCAGCATCCATTGCTGCGAGCGAACGGCAAGGCCGTTGAGCGCGACCGCGAGCGGCGGGTCGCGGCGGGCGGAGCGCAGGAGCGACCGCACCGCCTCGCGGTGCGGCGCCAGCGCTTCGAGGCGGCGCATCAGCACGTCGAACAGGCGCTCGCGTTCCGGTTCCTCGGCCATGTCGCTCATATCGGCGCCGAGCACGGCGCGGTCGACCGCTTTGATATGGGCGCCGAGGATCGCGAGCGTCGAGGAAAATTGCTCGCGCAGCATGGCGAGCGATACGCCGGCTCGCGCGGCGACGTCAGCAAAGCCGATCGCCTCGAACGGCTTGTCGGCAAGCAGCGCCAAGAGCGCGGCGATGATCTTTTCGCGCTCGGTCGTCGGGGCGGCAGGCCCCGGCGTCGATTTCGCGCGCGGCTTACGTGCGGGTCTGCGGGCCATGGCCTTACTCCTCAACGGACAGACGTTCCGTCCTCAATCTAGGCCCGCACGCCATGCCTTCCAAGCGCCGGGCTTAGCCCGCCAGTTCACGCGAGCGGCGCGTTGCGGCCGCGATCGCCGCGCGCATGAGTGGCACGAGGCCGTTCCGGCTCATCAGGACCGCCAGCGCCGCCGCGGTGGTGCCGCCCGGCGAGGTGACGTTTTCGCGCAGCGTCGCCGCGTCGAGGGTCGAGCGATGCAGCAATTCGCCCGAGCCGGCGACGGTTTCGCGCGCGAGCTGTTCCGCAAGCCGCGGCGGCAGCCCGGCGGCTACGCCCGCCTGCGCCAGCGCCTCGGAAAGAAGGAAGACATAAGCCGGTCCCGACCCCGACACCGCCGTCACCGCGTCCATCAGCCCCTCATCCTCGATCCACTCGACCGCGCCGGTTGCGCGGAGCAGCCGGTGAGCGAGGTCGCGCTGCGCAGCGCTGGCGCCGAGCGCCACCGCGACGGTGATGCCGCGGCCGATCGCCGCCGGTGTATTCGGCATCGCGCGCACCAGCGCGCAGGGCCGCGCCAACGCGTCGGAGAGAAATTGCAGCGTTCGACCGGCCATGATCGACACTGCAAGCGTCGCAGGGCCGATCATCCGCGCGAGCGTCGGCAGCACCGCGCTGGCCACTTGCGGCTTGACCGCAATGACGACCGCGGCGACGTCGGCAAGCGCGCGCAATTGTGGATTGAGCTGCACGCCGCAGCCGGCAAGTGCCGCAATCTGCGGCGAGGGCTGCGGCTCGAGTACCGCGGCGTTCTTCGCATTTAGGCCGGAGCGCAGCCAGCCTTCGATGAGAGCGCCTCCCATCTTGCCGGCGCCGACCAGCACCAGGGTGCCCGAGAAATCGCGCAGGTCTCGGGTCTCGTTCGGTGAAGATTTGTCTGCAGCGCTCATCGCCCTAAGCCCTCGTCACGTGGAAGGGCATCTAATCAAAACTCATCGGCCCCGTCATGGCCGGGCTGTCCCGGGCATCGAGGCACCGCGTCTCCGCTGGTTTTCAAGATGCGGGCGCCCGGCGTGCAGGCATCCGAACGATGCCGTTCTTTGAACGGCGCGTGGCTGCGCATGGCGAGGGAGAGAAGACGCGGATTTCCCGGCCCCTCGCGTTCGCGCGGCCCCGGAATGACGAAAGGGTTACGCTTCGCCCGAGGTCTCGAACATCGCCGAGTCCATCGCATCGCGGGCGGACTTGCCGGCCCAGACCACGAACTGAAACGCCGGGTAGTAGCGCTCGCAGGAATCGAGCCCGCTGCCGAGCACCGCTTCGCACTGCCGGCTCGACGCCGCAACCCCGCCGGCGAGAACGAGCGCGTGGCGGAACATCACCACGCCGTCCTGCATCCAGACGTCGAAATGCCCGATCCACAGCTGCTCGTTGATCAGCGCGATGAGCTGCAACACATCGGCGAGCCGCGGCTCCGGCACCTTCATGTCGAACGCGCAGGCGAGATGCAGCGCCTCGATGTCGTTCATCCAGGTGAACGACACTTGGTAGTTGGTCCAGCGACCGGTAACGACGAGCGCGATCTCGTCCTCGCCGCTGCGTTCGAACGGCCAGTCATTGCCCGCCGCCATCCGCTCGACGACGTCGAGGGGATTGCCGGATTGATTCCGCGCTATCTCGATGAGAGACATGCCGCCTCCACACCCCCCTAGAGTGGAAATGCGCACGCCACTCTTACTCCACAAAATCGGGCTCCGATTTGACGTTGCGCCCCGAAACAGCCTCTGCGCGCACTCAAAACGGCCCGATTCCTCGTATTTGCGGCCGCTGCACGAGGCCCGCCACCCGCCGCCACTCATGAAGTGATTTGCGGTTGCCGCACAAGCGGGAACGTCGAAAGTCCACAACCGAGACTGCGACAAGTTGACTCGGGGGCAGGGCCGGCGCCGAAATTAGTCGAAAAACAGGCTCGACACCGACTGCTCGGCGGCGGTGCGGCTGATGGCTTCCCCGATCAGGGTCGCGATCGACAGCACCCGGATATTGGGGGAGGCGGTGACCGCCTCGGTCGGCTGGATCGAGTCGGTAATCACCAGCTCCTTGAGATTCGATTTGTTGATGCGGGCGACGGCGCCGCCGGACAAAACGCCGTGGCTGATATAGGCGTAGACCGCCTTGGCGCCCTTCTCTAGCAATGCGTCGGCGGCGTTGAGCAGCGTTCCGGCGGAATCGACGATATCGTCGACGAGAACGCAGACCCGGCCGTCGACTTCGCCGATCACGTTCGCCACCTCCGACTCGCCCGGCCGCTCACGGCGTTTGTCGACGATGGCAAGCGGCGCGTTGATGCGTTTGGCGATGCCGCGCGCGCGCACCACGCCGCCGACGTCGGGGGAGACCACGATCAGGTCGTCGAGGTCGAAGTGCTGCTTGATGTCGCGCACCATCACCGGGGCGGCAAACAGATTATCGGTGGGGATATCGAAGAAGCCCTGGATCTGCCCGGCGTGCAGGTC
>JASHXX010000035.1 GCA_030043335.1 Xanthobacteraceae bacterium | reverse complement strand
CTTTGCCTTGTGCAGCAACCATTTAGGCGAGACCGCGATGCTTGCGGCCACGAAAGCGACACAGACGTCCGGCAGGTTTGCAGCGCATCTGCCATCCCCGTATATTCAATTGGTTAAGCAACCTCGGGAGCGTGCCCGTTGACCGCGGCCACCGGTTTTAGACGCCTCGCGATTGCCGCTCCCGCCGCGCTCGCGGTGGTGCTCGTCACGCTGATAGCGCTGTCGTTTCTCATTCCCGCCGCCACGGTGCGCGACGCGGTCAACAAGGAGATTCACGCGGTGACCGGCCTCGACCCGGCGCTGCGCGGCGACGCCAAGGTATCGTTGTTTCCTTCCGGCACGGTCACCTTCCACAATGTGCTGCTCGGCGACGACGGAACCGGCGAGCCGGCGGTCGTCGCCGACGAATTGACGGCGCATCTGCGCTACTTTCCGCTGCTCGCCGGCCGCATCGAAATCGCCGACGTCACCCTGGTGCGACCGACGATCCGCGTCACCTTCGATCCCGACGGACAATCAAACTGGTCGGGATTGATCGGCTCGCTGGCGCGCGCGCTCCGGCCGGATCACGAACGCAGCGCCTCGTTCTCCGAGATCGGCATCAAGGATGGCGCCGTCGTCATCCATAATCACTTTGCCGGCCACAACGTGATTGAGCGGCTCGACGGCGTCGAATTCCAGCTCGCCTGGCCCTCGATCTCGCGCAGCTTCGGCGCCATTGGCCGGTTCGTGTGGCACGACGAGCCGGTCGAGGCGAGCCTCACGCTCGGTGATTTTCTGGCGGCGCTAACCGGCGAGCGCTCCGGCCTCAAGCTGCGCTTGAGCGGCGGGCCGGTGAAGATCGCCTTCGATGGCGCCGCAAGCTACCAGCCGACGCTCAAGATCGAAGGGACGCTGAGTGCGGAATCGCCGTCGCTGCGCGAGGCGATGCGCTGGACCGACGGCAGCAAGCTGCCGTTCGGCGGCTTCGGCCGTTTCGCGCTGCGGGCGCAGAGCGAGATCGGCGGCGGCGTGGTCTCGCTCACCGGCGTCAATGTCGAGCTCGACGGCAACGCCGCCGAAGGCGTCATCACGCTCTCGACCGACGGCCGCCGCGCGGTCCAGGGCACGCTCGCCGCCGACGGCCTCGATCTGACGCCCTATGTCTCGGGGATCCGCTTGCTGGCGGCGAACGAGCACAACTGGGACGCGCTGCCGATCGCGCTCGACGGGCTCGCCGACCTCAATCTCGACCTGCGGCTGTCGGCGGCCAGCATCAAGGTCGGCACCGCGCGACTCGGCCGCACCGCAGTCGCCGCCAATATGCGCGCCGGCAAGCTCGACCTCGCCATCGGCGAATCGCAGGCTTTCGGCGGCATCGCCAAGGGCTCGCTCGGACTCGCCAGCGCCGACGGTGGCGTCGCCGTGACCTCGCATCTGCAGTTCGCCGACGTCGACCTGCAGAACTGCCTCGGCGAGGTCTTCGGCTTCCGAAAACTCGACGGCCGCGGCAATCTCGCCGTCAATGTCGAGGGATCGGGCAGCTCCGTGCTGGCGGTGACCGGCACGCTCAACGGCACGGCTAGCCTCGTGGCGCGCGATGGCGCGCTCTCCGGCATTAATGTCGAGCAATTGCTGCGCCGACTGGAGCGGCGGCCGCTCTCCGGCAACGGCGATTTTCGCAGCGGCCGCACGCCGTTCGAGCAGCTCACGCTGAACCTCAAGATCGTGCAGGGCACGATCTCGGTCGACGACATGCGCATCGACGGTCCGGCCGTGCGTCTTGCGGTCGGCGGCCAGGTCTCGGTGCCGGCGCGGGACCTCGACCTCAAGGGCGTGGCAACGCTGGTCTCGAGCGCAACCGCCAACGAGTTCGAGCTGCCGTTCGTGGTCCAGGGTCCGTGGGACGATCCGATCATGCTGCCGGACGCGCAGAGCCTGATCCGCCGCTCCGGCGCCGCCGCGCCGCTCCTTGACGCCATCCGCGACCGCACCGCCGGGACCGCCGTGCGCTCGATGATCGACAAGATCCTGGCGCCGGCGGCCTCTTCCGCGACGACGACGCCGCCGGCCGGCAAAAGCCCCGATTAGCGCTTAGCGCTCGCCGGCTCTCCGCGCCCCCGACCAGACTCGGGACTGATCGGTCACGGCTGCGCGCGCGCAGCGCGCTCACCGCCGCTGAGCTTGGCGAGGAGCGACGCCGCGATGACGGCGACGCCGACCACGCCGACCATGATGCTGCACACCGCGTTCATCTCCGGCTTCACGCCGAGGCGGACCTCGGAATAGATGCGGATCGGCAGCGTGGTCGCGCCTGGGCCGGTGGTGAAGCTGGCGATGACGAGGTCGTCGAGCGACAGTGCGAAGGCGAGCATCCAGGCTGCGGCGACCGCCGGCAGAATGAGCGGCAAGGTCACGGCAAAGAAGGTCGCAAGCGGCGTGGCGCCGAGATCCATCGCCGCCTCCTCGAGGCTGATGTCGAAACCGACGAGCCGCGACTGCACGATCACGGTGACAAAGCACATCGCCATCGTGGTGTGGGCGATCGCCACCGTCCAGAAGCCGCGGTCGGCGGCCACGGCAACGAAGAGGAGAAGGAGCGACAGGCCGGTGATCACTTCCGGCATCACCAGCGGCGCATAGATCATCGCCGCGAATAGGAGCCGGCCGCGGAAGCGGCCGAACCGCGCCAGGGCCAGCGCCGCCAGCGTGCCCAATATCGTCGCCGCGCTCGCCGAAACCAGCGCGAGGCGGATGCTGATGAAGGCCGCATCGAGGATCGGCACGTCGCTCATCAGCTCGCCATACCAGCGCGTTGACCAGCCGCCCCACACCGCAACCAGGCGCGAGGCGTTGAACGAGTAGATCACCAGAATGACGATCGGCAGATAGAGAAAGGCGATGCCGACAGCGATCGCGGCGAGATTGACGGCGGAGACCTTGCGCATGACTAATCCCGCTCCACCGCGCGCATCGCCCGGTGCTGATAGACGAGGATCGGCGCCACCAAAAGGCAGACCAGCACCACGGCGACCGCCGCCGCGGCCGGCCAATCCTTGTTGCCGAAGAACTCCATCCAGATCGTCTGCCCGATCATCGGCGAGCGCGAGCCGCCGAGCAGATCGGGAATGACGAACTCGCCGACGATGGGGATGAAACAGAGCAGCGCCCCGGCAATGACGCCGGAGGACGACAGCGGCAGCGTCACCTGCCAAAAGATCTTCCAGCGCGGACAGCCGAGATCGGCCGCCGCCTCGAGGAGCGACTCGTCGAGCTTCTCCAGCGTCGCATAGAGCGGCAGTACCATGAACGGCAGGTAGGAATAGACCACGCCGATAAAGATCGCGGTGTTGGTGGACAGCCAGACTGGCGGCTCCTTGACGATCGAGAGCGCGACGAGAAGCTGATTGAGCGGCCCGTCGCGCTGGAGGATATTCATCCAGGCGTAGATGCGGATGAGGAGCGAAGTCCAGAACGGCAGCACGGTGAGGACGATGAGCACCGCCTGCCAGCGCCGCGGCGTACGCGCGATCGCATAGGCGATCGGGTAGCCGACGAGCAGCAAGATCAGCGTCGAGAATGCGGCAATCTCCACGCTCTTCAGATAGGACAGAACATAGATTGGATCGGAGCCAATCAGCACGTAGTTGTCGAACGACAGTGCGGCAAAGAATGCCCGAATGCCGTGCCAGCCGGCGGCGAGGTCGAACACCGGCGTGTAAGGCGGCCGCGCGATCGCGCTCTGCGACAGGCTGATCTTGAGCACGATCAGGAACGGCAGCACAAACAGCGCCGCCAGCCACGCGTAGGGGATGCGCACCACCAAGCTTTGCCAAAGCGAGCGCGGCTGGTTCCGCCTCATCGCGTTCACCGCGTCAGCACGATCGCCGCCTCCGGCGGCCAGCTCAGCCAGACTTGCTGATCGACCGCGGGCGCCGCGGCGGCGCGGCCGCCGATATTGGCGACCGCGGCCTTCACCTGCGAGCCGTCGCGGATGCGCAGCTTGTAGAGCGAGCTGTCGCCGAGATAGCCGATGTCGAGCACCGTCGCCGCGACGGAATTGTCGAGGCCGGCCGAAGGCTGCTCGCGGGCAATGCGCAGCTTTTCTGGCCGCACCGCGACCCAGACCACCTGCCCGGGCTCGGCCGGCGATTTTGCGGCGACGCGCAAGGTGCCTGCCGCGGTGCCCTCGACGCTCAGGCCGTCATCGCCGAGCCGGCCTTCGAACAAGTTGACGTCGCCGACGAAGTCCGCGACCCAGCACGAGTTCGGCTGCTCATAGATCTCTGCGGGCGGCGCCACCTGCATGAGCCGGCCTTGATCCATCACCGCAATCCGGTCGGCGACGGTCATCGCTTCGCTCTGGTCGTGGGTGACGATGACGAAGGTCAGCCCAAGCCGGCGTTGCAGCTCCATCAGCTCGAACCGCGTTTCGCCGCGCAGCTTCTTGTCGAGCGCCGCCATCGGCTCATCGAGCAGGAGCAGGCGCGGCCGCTTGACCAGCGACCGTGCCAGCGCCACGCGCTGGCGCTGGCCGCCGGAGAGTTCATGCGGCTTGCGCCTGCCGAAGCTGTCGAGCTTGACCAGCGCCAGCATGTCGGCGACGCGCCGCGCGATCTCGAGCTTGGCGAGACCCTCCTGCCTGAGGCCGAACGCGACATTGGCCTCGACATTGAGGTGCGGGAACAGCGCGTAGCTCTGGAACATCATATTGACCGGACGCCGATAAGGCGGCACCGGGGAAAGATCGACGCCGTCGAGCATGATGCGGCCGGTGTTCGGCCGTTCGAAGCCTGCGATCATGCGCAAGAGTGTGGTCTTGCCGCAGCCGGACGGGCCGAGCAGCGCAAAGAACTCGCCCTCGTAGACGTCGAGCGACAGATGATTGACCGCGGTAAATCCGCCGAAGCGTTTGCTCAAGCCTTCGACTCGCAGGAGCGGCCACGCGCCCGGATCGGCCCATGGCGCAAACCCTCGTTTCGATCCGGCAGACTGCATTCGCGCTCCAGCCGCGGCGGAGCAGCCGCGGCGCCATCCCGGCGCACGCTAGAGCATGATCCGGAAAAGTGGAAACCGGTTTTCCGAAAAGATCATGCTCCACTAAAGAGCATGATCGCGAAAAGTGGCAACCGGTTTCCGGCAAACCGGCGGCGAGGGTCACTCGTCGAGGTTCAGTTCCTGCCGTGCCCGCGCCGCGAGCGCGTCGGGACCGCGCACGCCGCGCTGCGCCAGCTCGATGATCTTCTTGGCGACAATATCCGCCGTGACCTTGGGCGGATCGCGCGAGCTCAGCGACTTCGAGACTGCCTCGAAGGCGCATGCCATCGCGCGAACAACCTCGGGATCGAAAGCCTGGCCCGCTAAAAACGGAGTAATCGGCATCACGCCACGCGGTCAAATAGGCGAGAGCGCGACCGGTCTCTCAGTCACCGGCGCCTGCCCCCCGCTCCTGCCGGTAATGCCAGACAGTGTGTCGCCAACCGCCGGTTTGTCGAGTCGTAATTTTGGCACTCAACCTGCGCGATTGCCATCCTCGGTCACCCCGCGCAAGCCGAGTTGACGGCGGGGCCGCGCGCGAGCCTCTCAGCTCGCAGCGGCTTCGGCCGGCGCCTCATCGACCGGCAGGCTTTCGACGGTGTCGGGTGCGAGCCTACGCGGCTCCGGCCCGTAATAGTCGCCGAGTTGCACCGCCGGCCGCGGCTGCGCGAAGATCGACACCAGACGGTCATAGATCGCCTTCGCCGACACCGGCTTGACCAGGTACTCGTTGACGCCGAGCTTGACCGCCTCGACCACGCGCCAGCGCTCGCCGTAACCGCTGAGCATGATGATCGGCACATCCGGCATCGGAAACACGCCGGGCGAACGCACGATACGCACCAGTTCCGGGCCGTTGAGCAGCGGCATTTCCCAATCGAGGATCACCACGTCGGGAGCGACGGTGCGGATCATGTCGAGCGCGGCGATGCCGTCGGCCGCCTCGTAGATTTCCTTGATGCCACAGTTCACCAGCAGATTGCGCACCATCTTGCGCATGTACTGGTTGTCGTCGACGACGACCACGCACAGCGACTGGATGATGTTCTCGACGTCCTTCTTCGACAGCTTGGATGGCATGATGCACCGGCGCGACACCCGCCGCCCTTCGGCTCGCTGGCGCGATCAGAGCACGCACCGCGTTGCCGCTTGGTAAAGGCGGGGCAGGCAATACGAACCTTGTCCCGCCGGGTTTGGCCGCGCCGGCCGCGTGGTGACCGCTTCGTTAATGCGGCAGGCCCCGGCGCTCAGCCGATCATGAAGATCTCGCCGAGATCGGCCTCCGGCTTGTAGCTCGAGAGCGGGCGCGGCTCCGAGCCGTAATAGTCGCCCTTTTGCACGATCCGGCGCGGCTTGGTCAGGATAGCGATGATGCGCGCTAGCAAGGCGTTGGTCGAAACCGGCTTGAGCAGAAACTCGTTGACGCCCAGCCGCACCGCCTCGACCACCCGCGAGCGCTCGCCGTGGCCGGTGAGGATGATGACCGGCACGTCGGGATAGGGAAAGTCACGCGGCGAGCGCAGCTGGCGCATGAATTCGGCGCCGCTCGCCCCCGGCATCTGCCAGTCGAGAATGACGATGTCCGGCGCCCCGGTGCAGATCGCGGCGAGGCCGCTGCCGCAGTCGCCGGCTTCGGAAATGGTCTTGATGCCGATCGCCTGCAACAGCAAGCGTGTCACTTTGCGCATGGCGGGCTCGTCGTCGACGATCAGCACCCTGAGCGCTTCGAGCCGAGCGGCAATCTGAGCTGCGATCTGGCTTGCGGTCTGTTCCATATCGCCTCGCGACGCCGGCGGCGGATGACGCGATTCCTCGCCTCGATATCACCACAAACCTCTAAAATCAGCCTGAAATAGATCGATAAAATTTGAAGGATCGCATCGCGCGTCAGCGGCCGCTCTCCTGCGCCATGAAGCGGTCGAGCGTCGCGCGCTGCGCCGCGGAGAAACGCAAGCCAAGTTTCGAGCGGCGCCAGAGCACGTCGTCGGCGGTCTGCGCCCACTCCTTTGTCATCAGGTAGCGCACCTCGGCGGCCGTCAGATCGGCGCCGAAGCGCATGCCGAGATCATCGAGCCGCGCCGCGGTCCCGAGGACAGTCTCGACGCGCGTGCCGTAGGCGCAGACGAGCCGCCGCGCGTGAACTAGGGTCAGGAACGGCCAGCGCCGCTGCGTCGCCTCCATCAATCCATAGAGCGCGTCATGGGCGAAATCACCGCCCGGCAGCGCCGCCTGCGCGGTCCACGGCCGCGACGACGGAAAGAAATGCGCCAGCCGGCGGAGCACGTCCTCGGCGAGGCGGCGATAGAGCGTCAGCTTGCCGCCATAGACCGTGAGCAGCGGCGCCTCGCCGTAGCGCTTGTCGAGGACAAGAGCCTCCTCGCGGCTGGCATCCTGCGGCTTGCCGCCGCGGCGGGCGTAGAGCACGCGCACGCCGGCGAAGGCCCAGACCATGTCGGCCGCGATGATCGCGGTGCGGAAATAGTCGTTTGCCGCGTCGCACAGATAGTCGATCTCCGCAAGCGTCGGCAGCACCGCGCCCGGATCGCCGGAAAAATCGAGATCGGTCGTGCCAATCAGCGTGAAGTCGCGCTCGAACGGGATCGCGAACACGACGCGGCGGTCGCGGGTCGGCAGGATGTAGGCGCGCTCGTGATCGTAGAGCCGGCGCACCACGATGTGGCTGCCTTTGACGAGGCGCAACCGTCCGCGCGGCTTTGCCCGCAGCGCGGTGACGAGGAAGGTTTCCGCCCAGGCGCCGGTGGCGTTGACGAGGACGCGCGCGGTCACCACGTCGCGCTGGCCGCGGGCATTGAGGACGAGCCGCCATTCGCCGCTGCGATCGGCCCGCATGCAGCGGGTGCGGGTGCGGATCAGGGCGCCGCGCTCGGCGGCATCGACCGCGTTGACCATCACCAGGCGGGCGTCGTCGCCGCGGCAGTCGGAATATTCAAAGCCGCGGTGAAACGCGGCGCGCAGCGGCTGACCGGCGTCATCGCGCAACAGATCGAGCTGCCGCGCCGGCGGCAGGATGTCACGTCGTCCGAGCCGGTCGTAGAGCGCAAGGCCGAGACGGATCAGGAGCGGCGAGCGCCGCGACGGGTCGAGCGGCAGGACGAAGCGCAGCGGCTGGACCAAATGGGGCGCGATCCGCAGCAGCACTTCACGCTCGGCAAGCGAGGCGCGAAGGAGCCCGAACGCGGCGTGCTCGAGATAGCGCAGCCCGCCGTGAATGAGCTTCGAGGACGCCGAGGAGGTGCCGGAAGCAAGATCGTTCTGCTCGACGAGCAGGACCTTGAGGCCTCGTCCAGCGGCGTCGCGGGCGATGCCAGCGCCGTTGATGCCGCCGCCGATGATGGCGAGATCGAAGTCGGCCACTCAATTCTCCTCGCTGCGTTGAGGATAGCAAATCCGCTGCGTGCGCGAGGGCGGGCGCGCGGGGGGGCCTTGCCTCCGCGGCCGGATCGGTGATGATGCCGGCAGGAAGGCATAAGCAATATGGATTTCCGCGGCCGTCACGTGGTGGTCACCGGCGGCACCGGCGCGCTCGGCACCGCCGTCGTCACCAGCCTCATCGAGGCCGGCGCGATCTGCCATGTGCCGTGCGTCAACGCGGCCGAAGCGCAGCGCTCGCCGTTGCGCGAGCACAGAGAGGTCGTGCTCACCGTCACCGGCAGCCTCGCCGATGAAGCAAATGTCGGCCGCCTCTACGACGGCGTTGCCGCGCTCTGGGCCTCGATCCATCTCGCCGGCGGTTTTGCCGCTGCGCCGCTTGCCGAGACCAGCGTGGCGACGCTGCGCCAGCAGATCGACACCAACCTCGTCAGCTGCCTCCTTTGCTGCCGCGCCGCGGTCAAGGCGATGGCCGGTAATACAGCCGGCAGCGGCGGCCGCATCGTCAACGTCGCCGCGCGTCCGGCGCTCGAATGGCGAAGCGGCCCCGGCATGACCGCCTATACTGCGAGCAAGGCCGGGGTCGCCGCGCTCACCGCGGCGCTCGCCGAGGAGGTCGCGAAATCCGGCATTCTGGTCAATGCGGTCGCGCCTTCGATCATGGATACGCCGGCGAACCGGCAAGCGATGCCGAAGGCCGATTACAGCCTCTGGCCCAAGGTCGAGGAAGTGGCCGCTACGATCCTGTTCCTCGCCTCGGCAGAAAACCGCGTCACCCGCGGCGGCATCGTGCCGGTGTACGGAAAGTCCTGATGCGTTAAGCCCTGCGCCGGCAAGAGCTCTCATTCCCTAGGGGAGCATGATCTTTTCGGAAAACCGGGTTCCACCCCCCGGTCACGTCCGGGGGGTAGGCTTGTTCCGGATCAGGCTCTTTAGTAGAGCATGATCTTTTCGGAAAACCGGGTCCCACTTTTCCGGATCATGCTTTAGCCGGAGATCGCGACGACCTCGCGCGCCGGGGTGCGCACCAACCGGGTCACAGCGCCGGCAGCGACGACGGCACGCTGCTGCGCATGGGCCTCGTGATTCTCCTCGATGTAATCGAGGTCGTAGAGATAGTTCACCATCAGGCCGTGCGACTGCGCCAGCGCCCGTTCCGAGGTGTCGGCGAGGAAATCGAGGCGTTCGAGCCGCGCGCCATTGCCGAGATGAAAACGGGCGACGGAGTCGAGGAGCCTGCCGCGCGGATCGCGCCCGCGCAGGAAATACCAGGCGGCGGTGCGAAGCAGCGGCTCGCGCACGATCTCCGCGACATCGTCCTTGCGCCACCAATCGGCGAGATCGAGCGCGGCGAGCGCGACACGATCCTCATCGTCGAGCGCCGGCGAGCCGGCGTTGGCGCGCTCACGCTTGAGCCATTGCGCGAA